>DAOTPH010000065.1:0-8915 GCA_035451765.1 Bacteroidota bacterium
CAATACCTGTTTTTGGTTTAATACTTGACGTCAATGAATATGAAGCAATTGATTATTTTATTGATAATGCTTCCGAAATATTCAAGAATGAAAATTTAATCGTACTTACCCTTGCTCGCGTTGAAATTAAATATAGGAATACAATTAACTTATTGCAAAAGAAATATAAGAGGAATCTTAGGGTATTATATACAAACGACCAATCATATTTTCATCAATTATTTGCAGGCTCGGACTTCTTTCTTTCTTTCGACACTCACGACCCTACAAATCTCAATCTAATGTATGCAGCAAATTATGGGGCGATACCAATTGTTCATGATAATTTTATTGATAGAAGCATTTTTAAACCTTATAGTCCCGACACCTACGATGGCTTTACAATGATTTTCGATAAAGCACACCCACAGGAATTTTATGACTATATTCTTGAAGCTATCAAAATATTTGATGATAAAGAAACGTTTAATAAAATTATTGATAAAGCAAGGTCTCAAAAATTCTCTTGGGACGAAGGAGCAAAGGAATATAAAGCATTATATACTCGTCTTATAAAAGGAAAATAATATCTTAATGAATTCAAAAATAATAAGATACATTTTATTTCTCATTTTCTGTTCTGCTTTTTTCTATGCTTGCAACGAAGGTCCGACAGAAGTTGGGTATAATTTTTTGCAAGATACTACATTAGTAAAAAAAATTACAAGCGATGATACAACATTGATTTATGACCTTAAGGCTCAAACTCGTTCTCCAATGCTTTTCAATATGGGGAGAATGTTTGTAGGAAAAGCAAATGGAATTGAAGCTATATCTATCATTCGCTTTGCTAATATTCCTGATACTTTGTCATATTTGCAGGAAAGTGATATTGTGTCGGTCACACTTTATTTTAGTCCTGAACGATATGCACTTGGAGATACAATAAATGGAGCAAATCCTTTTATAATAAAAAAAGTAAATTTACCCTGGGCAGAAAATGCAACTTGGGATTCAATTTCTGTTCCCAATTTTATGGGGTATCAGATTGGGTCATTTGATAAAAAAATTACTCTTAAAGATACGATGGCTGTGGAATCAGTAAGTTTATCTGCAAAATTCATTCCTGAATGGTTACAATTGCGTCCGGATACAAATGTTGCTGTTATAAATTATGGTATTGCTCTGATTCCTCAGGATAATTCAAATATTATTAATTCAATGGGAGCAGAAGGTATAAGCACTGAATATTCAGGCACAAGTCCAACACTTGAGATTATTTATAAAAATAAAAATTACGACCAAGATACTCTTTATTTAAATTCAGGAATTAATACAACCTTTTTTAAATTAGATAACTATGATAAAAATGATATAGTTATCCAGGGTGGAGTGGATTTACAAACCGATTTATACTTTGATGTATCAATGTTGCCACCATTTTCAGGAATTAATAAAGCTCAATTAGAATTAACATTGAACCCGCAAAAATCTTATTGTGGAAATTATACACAATCAAAAGTAATAATGATTAGTTATGTTAATGATACATTAAATCCAACTTCCACTTATTCTTATTATGCAGTACCAAATGATTCTACTTCAAATGTATATATTGCAAAAAGTATAACTTCCGCTGTTCAATTATGGAACCGTGGAAAAGGCAAGGGCATTTTACGTATAAGCCCTTACGAGTTTGTGGATCATTATCAGAAACTTGATAGATGGGTATTCTACGGGATTAACGAACCTGATCCAACGAAACGCCCCCGCGTTAAAATTTATTATAATATCATTAAATAATTAACTAACAATGAAGCGAAATTATATATATCTTTATTTCATATTACTATTTTCTTCTGCTCCTTTATTTTCGCAGCAAGGTTCGAGTTATTCTATGTTTGGATTAGGCGATTTTAGTATTTCTGTGTCATCAGGATATGAAGCGATGGGCGGCACATCAATAGCAATGCCTGATAATAATGCTATTAATTTCTTAAATCCAGCTATATGGACGCAGGTAAGCACTACACGATTGCAAGCAGGTTATCGATTTAATCAACATTTTGTAAGTGATGCTCAAAATAAGCAATTACAAAATAATGGTACTATCAATTCGATGAGTACAATATTTATGATCGATACAAACAGAAGAATTGCAGCATCCTTCGGTATTTATCCAAGCACAAGAATTAATTATTCAGTTAAGAGCATTTTTACAATTGTTGATGGAAGTGAGGTATCACAAGGGCAATGCGAATATCAAGGACAGGGAGGACTTTCATCACTTTATTTAGGTCTAGCGAGTAGAATATGGGGTCCTATTTTTGCGGGTGCAACAATTTTCGGGAATTTCGGCTCTGCATATTATACAAATAAAGTAGAATACTTTGATGTATATAATTATAATACATATTATCAAAAAAAGGATAATTTTTCAGGTTTTGGATATAAATTCGGTTTGTATAGTCAGATACCTTTAGGATTTTCTATAGGTGCATATTTTGAAAATAATAATACAATAGATATAGAGCGTCAGCAAAGCTATGGTTCAGATTTAGTTACAGATACATCAATTTATAGCAATGCTTCAATTAATGCGCCAAAGAAATTTGGGATTGGCGTAGGTTTTAAGACAGGGAAATTTCAATTTGGTGGTGATTTTAATTATTTGATAATCTCAGATTTAAATTATAATTCCACTGAAAATATAAAATTCCAGAATTCATATTCCATATCATTTGGTGGAGAGCGATTGGGCAATTTAAGCAAAATGGCGGATTATTTAGACCGTATAACCTATCGGGCGGGTTTTGGTTATTCAAATCTTTATTATCAAGTGATGGGCAAAGATATTAACGAATATAAATTTTCAATTGGCGGTTCATTTCCTGTTTCAAATTCAGGAATGATCGACGGCACATTGGTTTTTGGATTACGTGGCACCAATTCTAATGGACTTGTGCAAGATAAGTACATTCGTTTAATTATAGATATAAGTATAGGTGAGGTTTGGTTTAATCCATTTAAACGCGAATATTAATATTTTCTTCTAATTTTTAATTATTATAAAGAAAAATGAAAAATTCTTTTTATCCTGAAGTCAAGTCCACAACAGTTATTGGACTTATAAAAGATGGTAAAGCAGTCATAGGAGCAGATGGCCAGGTGACTTTTAATAATACTGTTATGAAAGGCAATGCCAAAAAAATTCGCAAACTATATAATGGGAAAGTGCTTACAGGATTTGCAGGTGCAACAGCAGATGCATTCACATTACTTGAGAGATTTGAGCAGAAACTTGAATCAACGCACGGCAATTTGCAACGTGCTTCAATTGAGCTTGCAAAAGATTGGCGAATGGATAGATACTTGCGAAGACTTGAGGCTATGCTGATTGTTATGGATAAAAATTCAATGTTCTTGCTTAGCGGAACTGGCGATGTGGTCGAACCCGAAGAACCTGTAATTGCAATAGGCTCAGGGGGCTTATATGCTTATGCCTCAGCTTTATCACTAATGCAGTTTTCAAATTTAGAACCTGTTGAAATCGTCAATGAAAGTTTGAAAGTTGCAAGTAAAATTTGCATTTTTACAAATACTAATTTTTCAATTGAAACACTTGAATAAATTATGGGAAAGAATAATAATACAGAAAAAATACAAAAAAAGAATAATCGCTCAAATAATAGTGCGGAAAGTCGGAATAATTATCTGACTCCACACCAAATTGTTGAAGAATTAAATAAATATATCATAGGGCAGGACGAAGCAAAGCATTCCGTAGCAATTGCATTACGAAATCGATGGAGAAGGCAAAAAGTAGAAGGTGCTATGCGTCAAGAAATTATGCCAAATAATATAATTTTAATAGGTCCGACTGGCGTTGGAAAAACTGAAATTGCTCGACGTTTAGCATCTCTTGCTCAAGCACCTTTTGTCAAGGTAGAAGCTACAAAATTCACCGAAGTTGGCTATGTGGGTCGTGATGTTGATTCTATGATCCGCGAGTTGGTGGATAAATCAGTACAAATGGTAAAAGATGAGCAACAACATACAAAAGAAGAGCAAGCACACAAACTTGCTGAGGAACGCTTGCTTGACATAATGATTCCACCTACAAGACCAAAATCCCAAACTTCATTCTATTCCACTATAGAAGAATCCGAGGACAACACGCAAACAAGAGAAAAATTTCGCGAATTGCTGAGAGCAGGAAAGCTTGATGAGCAAATTATCGAAATAGATGTAATGGTCGATCAAACCGCTTCTATGCAGGTCCTCGGTCCGCTGGGTTTGGATGAACTTGGTATGAATATTCAAGATATTATGTCAAGTATGGTTCCGAAACGAAGTAAAAAACGTAAAGTCAAAATTAGCGATGCATTGAAAATATTTGAAAAAGAAGAAGTTGAGAAGCTTATTGATATGGATTCAGTAATTAGTGAAGCACTTGAGCGAGCTCAAAATAATGGCATTGTATTTATTGATGAAATTGACAAGATCGTATCTTTTGGTGACCACGGTGGAGGACCTGATGTATCTCGAGAAGGTGTGCAAAGGGATTTGCTGCCAATAGTGGAGGGTTCATCTGTCACGACAAAATATGGCACAGTATCGACTGATCATATTCTTTTTATTGCATCAGGGGCATTTAGCGTTTCTAAGCCATCGGATTTAATTCCTGAATTGCAAGGTCGGTTCCCAATTCGCGTGGAATTGCAAAGCTTGACCGAAGATGATTTTGTAAAAATTCTGACTTTACCTGAAAATGCTTTAATTAAACAATATCAGGCATTATTATCGAGCGAGGGAGTTGAACTTGAATTTACCGACGATGCAATCAGGGAAATTGCTTCTACATCTGCACTAATCAATAATGAAGTTGCAAATATTGGCGCACGCCGTTTGCATACAATTATGACATCGCTGCTTGATGAGATTATGTTCGATATACCTGAATATATTAAAGATAAGAAAATAACAATTGATTCTGAATTTGTGAAGAATAAGCTAGCAAATATTACTAAAAATATGGATTATTCTAAGTTTATTCTTTAAAATTTGAATTCTAATCCAATAATTTGGTCATAACCAAATTCCTCTTCATAACGTAAGAAGAAGAGGATATTAAAATAATCAAATGCAGACAGGTTGATACCTCCAATTATAAGAAATGGCGAGGTATTACATTTAATATTTGCTTGAAGATAATGATTAAATTTATATCGTATCGCTGCAATCATAGATGCATTGGTATTTAAATCAATATTTGCTCCAAAATCAATTCCTAATTGTTCTAATGGTGTATATCCAATTGATAATATTGCAGATTGCGGAACTGTGCGATTAGCATTTGTATAATATGCTCGATTTAAATTTTCCAGAAGCAAACCAAATGCTAAATTATCAAGCAAACATAATTTTGTATACATATCAACCGATATTGCAGATGAATTTCCATAATCTTTAATATTTGCTCTGTGATATGTTGCTTTGCCACCAATTTCTAGAAATTTCAATTTTGTATATCCACCTACGCTTGCGGCAAATTCATTATATAATTCAAATCCAAAATAATCCAAATTTGCGAAAAAGCCTGAATTTTTAATCATATTATTTGAATACATAATTGATACTGGCGAAATTTCAGTCAAGCCAAATCGTGAACGTTGATAGGAAATGGAAAAAGCATTTTCAAATTTGCTAGTGGAATCATATAAATATTGATTTTCATTTATTGAAATAGCACTCATTCCAGTAGGGAACCCAATGCCTTGTAAATTAAGTGTGTATGGAATTTGCGAATGTGCTGAAGAATAAAATAATAGTGCAAAGATGATAAGGTGTATATTTCGCATAAGATTATGATATTATTATATATCTAATTATGCTCATTTATTCATCTTTGCACTATATATTATATATTATTGCAAATAAACAAAAATGCTATTATTTATTTTTTCTTTGCAGAAGCTATAAGTGCATCAGCAAATCTCTTATAAATAGCAGCATTCTGTCCAGTCAAAGTTGCTCTATCCATAAATGTAAGCGTATTTTGAGCTATATTCAATGGGATATCGATTTGGACAGAATCGCTAAGCTTCTTTTTCTGTTGCTGCAATTCTGTAAGAATTCGAGTGATTTCCTTTTCAACATCAAGGTAAGCATTGACTTCTGAGCCTTTGATTTCGACAGTTTTAAGTGTTTGGCCAATAAATGCTATATCACCTACGATGACAGTTGGATGCAAAATTTGAGTTTCCTGTTGTTGCTGTTGTAAATTTTGTGGTTGTTGCTGTGAATACCCTACGAAAGAAAATGCAAAAAAGATTGCTAAAATTACTAACCTTTTCATATATAATCCTTTTATAAATTTAATGAAATTGAAAATCTATGTAAATTAACTGCTGAGCTATATTGCGAAAAACCATAATCGAAATCTAAATATTTTGTTTTTATTCCAACTCCTGCGTTAAATCCTGAGAGCCCCTTACTAACATTATTAGTCAGAACATTGCGAACTTGATTGTCATAACCTATTCTTAAATCAACATATTCACCAATATAAAATTCACCACCAACAGAAAAATTCCTGAAACGGTCGCCAAATTTGTTTGTATTATCTGCTAAATGATGAAAATTAAAATTGAATAGCAATGGTAATCCTATAAGATGATGATTGAATCCAACGCGCAAATCAATAGGTAAGCTTTCGTTTTCACCCGAATATGATGAAAGTTGAAATCCGGTTTGAAGCAATGACACGCCAATATTTGTTCGACCATCTTTCAATTTATACAAAATACCCAAGTCCAATGCCAAAGCAGTTGATGAATATTTTTCAATCCCTGAATAAATGAATTTTACACCTGCACCATAGAAGAAATTTGTATCAATTTTATTAGAATAATAAAATGCTAAATCAAGATCGCTTGCGGAAAATGTGCCTCCTTTTATTCCATCTTTATCCGCATAATCAAATGAACCATAATTTGTGAATGTCGCAGCGGCAGCAAATTTCCCATCCATCCATTCTACTGGCAATTTATAGCTTGCGTTTCCTGAATTTATATCAAGAGTGTGCTTCAAAAATGTAACTGAAAAATCCCTATCTTCTACTGTCCATAACGTTGCAGGATTAAAGTATATTGCATTTATATCATTTTCAATGCAAACAAAACTTCCCGCAAGGGCTGAAGATCGAGCATTACCCGCTAATCTCAAAAAATTAAAAGTATTTTCACTTTTTGCAATTGTTGCGCTTAATGCAGTTAATATTATTATGATTATGAATTTTCTTCGCATTAAATTTGCTTTTATTTTATTACAAATTATGTCTTAATTCTTCAATTTTTTCCATAAATACCCGCGGGGGTTTCACAGCTTTTTGATTTACAATATTAAAAAATATATGAGACGTCCATCCATCTGAAATTAATATATTTGAACGTAAAATTTTATAATCAAAACGCACCCTAGGTCCAATATTATCTAAATCAAGTGTCGTTTCTATATCAAGCAAATCATCATAATGAGCGCCAGCCCGATAATTTGCATGAGCCTCAAGCAATGGCAATTGGTAGCCGTATTTTTCCAACTCCGAATACACTAAACCATAATACCGCATTAATTCTGTTCTGCCTATTTCAAAAAATCTAAAATATGTGCCATTATATACAACACCCATTTTATCTGTATCCGCATAGATTACCCGCACATTCTGATGATATATTAATTTATTATTTCCCATTTCATTTTAATTTTGTGAATATATCTAATAACCTATCGAATTCATCTTTTGAATAAAATTCAAATTCAATTGAGCCACTATCAGCATCCTTTGCCTTAATTTTTACTTTTGTTGCATATTTTTGACGAAGTTCATCTTCCTTATCTTGTAAAAATACTCGAATTTCTTCCTGGAAATCATTCTGCTGTATTGATTTAGTAGATTGTAATTTTCCATTAATAAGCACAATTTTCCCATCAAGTATGTCTTTTACAAGCCGCTCGGTTTGTCGAACCGATAATTGATTTGATTTAATTTCCTCATCAGCTGCAAGAATTAAATCCTTTTCATTTAGTGATAACAAAGCACGAGCGTGACCCATTGACAAAAATCCGTCGCGCAAGTCGTCTTGCACTTTTTCGGGCAATTTAAGCAAGCGAATGAAATTTGTTACTGTCGAGCGTTCCTTGCCGACACGTTCTGCAACTTGCTCCTGAGTATAACTGCATTCTTCAATCAAACGCTGATATCCGCTTGCAAGTTCAATTGGATTTAGATCAACTCTCTGCACATTTTCAATAATTGCCATTTCGAGCAATTTCACATCTTCATCAATTTCAAGAATATAAGCTGGTATTTTATCCAAACCAGCATGCTTGCAAGCTCGCAGACGTCGCTCGCCTGTAATTAATTCAAATCCATCCACAACTCGCCGAACGGTAATGGGTTGCAATAGACCATGCTTTTTTATTGATTGACTTAATTCCTCAATTGCCTGCAAATCAAAATTTTGGCGGGGCTGATATGGATTGATTAATATTTTGGAAATCTCAATAAAATCAAAGAACTTAGCATTATCGCGAAGATGCTGCACACTTGCTTGCGAAACAATTTCCGAATGTGGAAGCAATGCATCCAATCCCTTGCCTAATCCTGTTTTTGTTTTCATCTATCACCCTGCCTTTTTGCAAATTTATGCATTTTTATGATTTGAGAGATAATCTTTATTTTTTAAATATATTTCATTTGCCAAAGCAAGATAATTTTGCGCACCAACCGACGTTGCATCATATTCGATAACAGGCATATTGAAGCTTGGCGCTTCTGCAAGACGAACATTTCTTGAGATTATCGTCTGCAGTACTTTGTCTCCAAAATGCTTTTTGACATCTGCAAGCACAGAATTAGATATACGCAACCTTGA
>DAOTPH010000066.1:0-8809 GCA_035451765.1 Bacteroidota bacterium
ATGAAAATATTGTAAATGAATTTCTTTCACATCATTCCGAATTTGAGCTTGACCCTGCTGAGAAATATTTACCTGAAAAAGTATGCAAAAATGGAATGATGCAGACTTTTCCTCATCGTCATAGTTGCGATGGTGCCTTTGCAGCAAGATTAGTAAAGCGCTCGAAATAAAAATTATATAGAATGAGCAAAGATGCTCATATTTAAACCCTTCAACAAACAACGTCTTGACGGCATATTGCGTCTCTAAATTACATAATTTAAAATTTATTAATTTAAAAGCAGGGTTGCTTTAGCCGCCTTTTTATTGCGAACAAAGTAAAGAACTTACGGAATGGATTCTTTACTTCATTCTAAAGACAGTATAATGGAATAATTTAATAATTTCTATATTTATCATTAATAGTTTATTTTTTCATAAATTGCTAATTTAAAAAGTTTCAATTCGATGAAAAAATATTGTGTATGTTTGCTATGTTTTTTTGTGGTAGTTTTTGATGCTTTTGCACAGGATTTTAAAAATGAAACTTTTGCCTTGCATCCTCGCATTGGAGGTATATATAATGATTATTTGCTAAATTTTAATTCATTCCAAGGAGCAGCCGATTGTGGAAGTTTTAAAAAAGGTAATGGTTGGGGCTATGCATTTTCGATTACAGGAGAAAAATTCTACTGGGAAAATTATTTTCTTGGTATTGGATTAGGATACTCGTCTCGAAGCGGAATGCTAACACAAGACATTTCATATCCGTCACGAAATTTTGAGACAGGCGAGGTTGTGCAAGTTAATACAGAAAATCAGTTAAAAGCAAGTTTATCATTTTTGGAACTTCAACCTGAAATACGTGGCATAATATCACGAAAATTATTCACTCGGTGGGTTGGAGCGATACGATTTTATTTTCCTATTCAGCATTCTTTTGACCAAAAAGAGAAAATCATATCACCAGCGGGAGCCACATTTATTGGAGCAAACGACACACGCACAAAGGAGCGAGCATTAGCAAGTGGAAATATTGAATCTATTAGGAGATTTGGTGTTGGCTTAACAGCAGGCATTGAAGCGTTATTCCCAAATAACAAGAATAATATATCGGCTCAGATTTTGATTGATTATAACCCTATGAATTTTACTACCGATGCAAATTGGAAATATCTTGGATTTCGAGCTGAAGTTGGTTATCGAATTTCTTTCCGCAAGGAAGAGAAACCTATTGAAGCTCCAAAACCCATCGAAAAAGAAATAATTGTGGAGAAAAAAGAACCTATTGAGATTCCCAAGCCCATTGAACCTCCGTCCCCAACTATTGCATTAGTGCAATTAAAAGCCGAGCCTTTTATAAAAATCAATGACATCCGAGTGGATGGAAAGGTTGAAACGGGGAATGAATTGCTTGCAAGCATTCCAATTGTAAATTGTGTATTTTTCACAAGAAATTCAAGTAAATTGCCACCCGAATATGAAAATGCACAACCTATATATTCTAATTTCGAAGGCGACCCTGTTAAAATGCATTATTCAATATTTTATCGAATTGCGAATATTATTAAAAACAATCCCGATGCCACAATTACTGTTGAATCTTCTACTTCAGGAAATAAATATGAACCGCGTGGAATTATGCTTTCATTAGAAAGAGCGACAACTGTTAAAAACAAGTTAATTGCGATGGGTGTACCTAAAGATAAAATCAAAACGCGTGTTTTGACAAATCCAAAAGTACAATCCAATCCACAATTTGAAGCTGGTGTAGAAGAAAATCAACGAGTTGAGATTATTTTACATAATGCATTTTTGCAAGAATTTGTGAATGTTCAAAGATATGCTAATTTTACAGGCAATGCACAATTTCGTGCAGATTTATATGATTTTGAGCCCGATTTAAGAGCAAAAATAACGAGCAATTTATCCCGAGATTCTTTATTAATAGATAAAACAGATAATTATACATTGCCTCTATATTCTAAAATCTCTGAGGGGCAAAAAACATTAGAAATGGAATTATATACAAACCTTAAGGACCAATCTGATACTATCAAAACATCAATTGAACTTGATAAATATCCAAAAGAAAATGTAGAGCTAAATTTATCGAATTTTCTTGCAATTCTGCGATTTGATTATAATTCAAGTGAGTTATCGGATGATAATAAAGAATTATTAAGGCAACTTACGCAGAAGCTTCCTCCAAACAGCACAATCGAAATTTTGGGCAGTGCTGATGAGCTAGGTTCAGCCGAACGTAATGCTGTGCTGTCTAATGAAAGAGCAGAAAATACAAGGAATTTTATACAATCAATTGCGCCCGATAAATTTAAAATAGAAGCGGGTGTAAATACTGATAAATTTCCTGAAAACACTCCTCAGGGAAGATTTTTAAATCGATCCATTAGAATAAGAGTAAAATAATACTTGCATATTAAAATAAAATATATTAATTTTGAAAAAAATAGAGGTGGCATTATGGAAATTTCGGAAATTAATCGCCAAAATCAATTACTTGACGAAAAAAGAATAGAAGAAGCTAATAAGAGCGAGCAGAATGTATCGAAATATCCTCAGCAACAATTGCAAATTGAAATGCTTAAGCAAGCATCAGGTGGCAATATTATGAGCAATGATAATTCATTGCAAAAGCAATTGCTTCAAATTATGGCTAATGTCGGTCCTCAACAACAAATTCAGCAAGTAGCTCAAGCACAAATTGCAAAAGGATTTTTGGATATTAAGATTTAATTTTAGACATTGTGGATGACAAATTCCACAACACCTTGTATTTCAAATTGTTCCTCAGGGAATATTTCAATTGGGAAAAATTTGCTATTTGCAGCATAAAGATAAATTTTACCATTAATAATCCGCAATTCTTTTACTAGTAAATCATTATCAATAGATGCAATCACAATTTTGCCATTTTCAGGTTCAGCCTTAGAATTTACAACAAGCAAATCACCTTCGTATATGCCTTTATCAATCATACTTTCACCATTGACACGCACAAGAAAGTAATTTTCGGTTTTGCCAAACAAATTATATAAATTAAAATTTTGATAATCAAATAAACTCATTTGATTATTTGCATTGCTTGTACGAGCTGGCAAAACAGGAGCTTCAAAAGTATACTTTTGTTTAATGCGAGATTTGCTTTTCCCTTTCATCCTTTAAATCAAGATTTCAATATAAAATTATAAAATTTAAAAATATCTCACCTATCATTTACAATGTGTGAATGATAAAAGTGATTTGTCCAAAATAATCAAGCGTTGCAAAAAATGAGCTATTGATTGGCAAATACTGTCCATTTGGTGTTTGAATATATTCTTCACCCTCAAAAATACGATAGCGTCGTATTGTAAGATTTTGGTCCATTTGAATAAGTATTAGCTTACCATCCACAGGTTTTTGATATGTATCAATCACTAGCAAATCACCATTCCGAATGCCACCGAAATTATCTGCATCGCCAATAACACGCGCAAAAAATGTGGAATTAGGATGCTTGACAAGGAATGAGTTCAAATCAATTTCTTCCTCGATGTCTTCATCAGCAGGAAGTGGAGTACCTGCCGAAACACTCATTCGATACAGTGGTAAATTTACTTCTTCTTTATTACCTTGAGATTGATTGCTTGATAGCAATTCAATTGTTTGCATATTTCCCCCCAAAAATATTTGCAAATTTATGAAATATTTATTAATTATTCAACAGAATTTTCTAAAATTTTTATACTTCCATTATTTGCATCAATTTCTACATTAATTCCAATCGGTAAAGTTAATTGATTATCAGTATGCCCAATCATTAATCCCGAAAATGCTGGAAATCTTCGCTTAGCAAAATAATAATCCAGACTTTGCTCAATAGAAAAATCCCACACGGGAGGTGCTGATTGAGGCTCGCAAGCATTACATTTTCCCCAAATAAAACCCTTCAGTTTGTCAAATTTCTGCGATAACTCAAGCGTACAAAGCATTCTATCAATGCGATAAGGCTCCTCGCCTGTATCTTCTAAAAATAAGATCTGTCCGTCAGTCTGAATATCATAAGCAGTTCCGTTCATTGCTGCAATAAGCGAAAGATTGCCACCAATCAAGCGTCCACGAGAAATTCCACTATGTATTGTTCTGGTGGGATATGCATTGCGGATGCCAATTTGCGCCTGGGGATTTGCAAGCACTAATCCATCTGAATTCCCGAACAAGACATCACGAAATGCCTTTACGCTATAATTTGTAAAGGATGAGATCAACATAGGACCGTGAAAGGTTATCAATCCTGTTTTTTGATAAATTGTATTTAGCAATGCTGTAATATCGCTATATCCAATCAATATTTTCGGATTGCGAGCAATAGTGTTATAATCAATTTTATCAAGAATATGCATACTGCCATAGCCACCACGTATTGAAAAGATTGCTCGGACTTCATCTTTTGCGAATAATTCATTAAAATCGCTTGCCTTTTCTTCAATTCGTTCATCTATGCTATCATTTTTTGAAAAAAAATATTTTGGATAATAAGGTTTCAAATTAAAGTAAGTTAGCGCTTCTTCGACTTTCTGAATTTCCTCAGGGGTGAATGCAGGGGTTGCTGCGGAAAGAATTCCAACGGTATCGCCTTCTTTTAACGCTTTCGGTTTGATTATTTTTTTATTTTGTTGTGATTGCGCAGCAATTGCTTCCTGTGTTTGCGAAAAAATATGCGATTTATTAAATATCATTGCTAATGCACCAATAGAAAAACCTTTTAAAATATCACGCCTTTGCATAAATTTGTTTATTTTAAATTATACAAAAATAAATATTTATATTAGACATTTACATATTATCGAATATTCGTGTCATTCCTGTGCAAACTGGAATCTATCCAATCGGGCAATAGATTTCTCGCTTGGTTCGGAATGACAGATAAACGCAACAGAGGGCTTAATCCCTCTGTTATATACAAAACAATGTACTCGTAGAGACACCATATATGGTGTCTCTACAATGATAGAAAAGATGTGGATATGACTGGTTAGATTTTTTATAAATAAATAAAATAATGGATAAATTAGAAAAATTAGCGACATCAATTCAGGGCGAGATATATTACGATAATTTTTGGAAAATCCTTTATGCAACTGATGCTTCTGATTATCGGGAAATACCACGTGGTGTGGTATATCCTAAAACAATTGATGATATTAAAACAATCATAGATTTTGCTCGAACGGGAAATATTCCGATTATTCCACGAGGTGGAGGCACTTCGCTTGCAGGTCAAACTGTTGGAAATGGGCTGGTAGTGGATATATCGCGATATTTTACTAAAATTCTAGAAATAAATGAACAGGAGCATTGGGCGTGCGTTGAGCCAGGTGTGATTCCCGATGTGTTAAATCAGCAATTGCGAAAACATAATTTATTTTGGGGACCCGAGACATCAACTTCCAATCGCAATACGCTTGCCGGTATGCTGGGGAATAATTCTTGTGGGTCGCATTTCCCACTTTATAAAAATACCCGCGCAAATATTCTTGAAGTAATTGGATTTCTTTCCGATGGAAGCCAAATTCATACGAAAGCATTGAGTAATGCAGAAATTGATGAGAAAATTATGCTAAACAATCGGGAAGGCAAAATCTATTCATTATTAATAAATAAATTAAAAAATACCGATTTTCAAAATGAAATTTATTGCCAATTCCCTAAGCCTGAAATTGAGCGACGTAATTCGGGATATGCAATAGATAGCTTATTGGATAGCGATTATTTTTTGCGAAATGGCAAACAATTCAATTTATCAAAGCTGCTTGCGGGAAGCGAAGGCACATTACTTTTTACAACAGAAATGAAAATTAATTTGGTTGAGCCACCACCAAGCAATGTTGCCGTTATTGCAGCTCATTTTAATTCACTGCGTCAAGCTTTGCAAGCTAATATTATTGCGATGAATCACAATCCAGGTGCAGTGGAACTGATTGATGATAATATTTTAGAATTAACAAAAGAAAACATTGCTCAACGTCGCAATAGATTTTTCCTCAAGGGCAATCCCGCGGCTATACTTGTAATTGAATTTGCAAGAGATAATGAAACGGAGCTTAATCAATTAATTAATGAGACAATTGAAGATTTGCGGGATAATAATCTTGGTTATGATTATCCAATATTGCATGGTGAAGAAATAAATCGAATATGGGAATTACGTAAAGCGGGCTTGGGTTTGCTATCAAATATAAAAGGCGAGGAGCGAAGCTATACTGTGATTGAAGATACAGCAGTATCGATTCAGGATTTGCCTGATTATACTGATGAACTTATTGCTCGAATGCAGGAAATGGGCGTTCGTATTATTTCGTACGCGCATTGTTCAACGGGAGAAATTCATTTTCATCCGATTTTGAATTTGCACACTCGAGAGGGCATTGAAAAATATAGAAATGTATTAGTTGAAACTGCAAAAATTGTAAAAAAATATCGCGGTTCATTATGTGGCGAGCATGGCGATGGACGTTTGCGTGGCGAGATGATTCCGTTTATGTATGGTGAGAATATTTACAATTTTTTCAAGGAAATCAAAGCTACATTTGATCCAGATAATATTTTCAATCCAGGCAAAATTGTAGATGCACCACGTATGAACACTTTTTTACGAGTAAATCCTGAAAATAAAAGAAATAAGCTTTATACATATTTCAATTTCGATGAATATGGCGGCATTGAACGTTTTGCAGAAAAATGTAATGGTTCAGGCGATTGCCGAAAACCTCAGGAATTGGGTGGAACGCTATGTCCAAGCTATAAAGCTACACGAAATGAAAAGGATTCTACTCGTGCGCGGGCAAATATGTTACGTGAAATGCTTAATACATCAACAAAATCAAATCCGTTTGATAGTAAAGAACTATACGAAGTAATGGATTTGTGCTTAATGTGCAAAGCCTGCAAAAGCGAGTGCCCATCAAGTGTGGATATGGCGCGATTGAAATCGGAATTTTTACAACATTATTATGATGAACAGGGTGAGCCATTTCGCACACAAATTGTTGCAAATATTTCGCTTATATATAAATTTGCTTCTAATTTTCCACAAATATCAAATTTCTTTTTAAAAAATAAATTATTTTCTAACATTATAAAAAATATAATTGGATTTGCAAAAGAACGGCATTTCCAATTACTATCAGAAACGACATTGCAAAAATGGTATATGAAAAATTATATACATAGTACCGATAAGCCAATTGTATATTTATTTAATGATGAATTTACAAATTATCAGGATGCAGATATTGGAATAAAAGCAATTAAATTACTTGATAAATTAGGATATAATGTGATAATTCCTGAGCATACAGAAAGCGGTCGGGCATATCTTTCCAAAGGATTTGTGAAAAAGGCAAAAGAAATTGCAAATGAAAATGTCAATGTATTAAAGGATATAATCACTGATAAAACTCCACTGATTGGAATAGAACCATCGGCAATTTTATCTTTTCGAGATGAATATCCCGATTTAGTAGACAAAGAATTGCGCGAAGATTCAATGAAACTTGCTGAAAATTGCTTGCTTTTTGATGAATTTATCTGCAGGGAAATTTTAAAAAATCGAATATCACAAAATCTTTTTACTGATGATGCAAAACAAATATCGCTCCATACTCATTGTCATCAAAAATCGCTTTCTACAAGTGAGAGTTTAAAAACTATGCTAACGCTCCCAAAAAATTATACTGTTTCGGAAATTCCATCGGGATGTTGTGGAATGGCAGGTTCATTTGGTTTTGAGAAAGAACATTATGCAATCTCCCAATATATAGGTGAGCTTATTCTTTTTCCGTCAATTAGAAAATTAGAGGAAAACGTTATAATAGCGGCACCGGGAACAAGTTGCAGGCATCAAATAATGGAAGGAACGGGAAGGATTGCATTGCATCCAATCGAAATATTATATAATGCATTAAAGTGAATTTATGGAAACAAATTATAGTACTATAGCAACGATAATAGGTTTGATTGGGGCAATACTTACGACTATTGGGTATTTGCCGCAAATGATAAAAGTAATACGGACAAAGCAAACGCGGGACTTATCATTGACTATGTATATTGTAATGGTTTGCGGAGCATTATTTTGGTTTGTTTATGGTGTAATGATTTCATCAATTCCCATTATTTTTGCAAATAGTATTTCTTTCATTTTTGTATTTACCATTTTAATAATGAAAATCAAATATAAATAATGAAAATCAAGGATTATTATAAAATTCTAGGAGTGGAGCGGACAGCTTCTACTGAAGATATAAAGGAGGCATATAGGCGACTTGTACGTATGTTCCATCCTGATTTTAATAAAGATCCTGAATCCTTGCGGTTATTTTATTCAATAACTGAGGCATACCAAGTGTTAGGAAATCTGGAAAATAGATTGGATTATAGTCTAATTCTTTTCGAGCAAGACTTAATAAAAGAACAAGCAAAAAGAATTTTAAAACAGCGAAAGAAAAAGCAAAATGGCGATGATGAAGACAATGATTTGCCTGTTTATTTTTAATTCATTCCAATTTCCAATAATAAAATAAATAATAATTATAATTGTTTATAATTTATTGAAATAAAAAATATAATGGATAATAAAAATCCTGAAATAGATAAATTATTTGAAGATCAACAAATAAATCAAACGAGCAAAATCAATCCACCACTTGCTGAACGAATGCGACCTTCTAGCCTTGATGAAGTTCTTGGGCAGGAGCATTTGCTTGGTGAATATGGACCGCTAAGGCAATTTATTGAAGACAAAGATTTGCCTTCAATAGTATTT
>DAOTPH010000067.1:0-8803 GCA_035451765.1 Bacteroidota bacterium
TGCTCGGTTTTAAGAAATTCGAGTGCAGAATTGATATTTTCTTTTGATATAATTACTATTAAGCCTATTCCAAGATTGAAAACTCGTCTCATTTCCTCGTTATCGATATTTCCTGTATTTTGAATAATTTTAAATATAGGAGGAATTTCCCAACTTCCCCAATTAATATTTAATTTATATCTTTTTGGAATAATTCGATTTGTATTGCCAATAATTCCGCCACCCGTAATATGTGAGATACCTGATATTAAATCTTTTTGTAGTAAAGGGGTGATTATTTTAAGATAAGATTTATGAATTTTTAGAAGTTCCTCTCCTAAAGTATGTCCTAAGTCAGGGATATACTCATCAATTTTGAATTTGTCTAACAATACCTTGCGGGCTAATGAATATCCATTTGTATGTAATCCATTTGACCGGAGTCCGATAAGCAAATCGCCCGCTTTAATATTAGCCCCTGTAATGATTTTATCTTTTTCGACAATTCCAATTATTGTGCCTGAAACATCATATTCGCCATTATTGTATATTGAGGGCATTTCTGCAGTTTCGCCACCAATTAATGCACATTCGTTTTCAAGACATCCATCCACAAAACCGGAAATAATCTGTTCAGCCGTGCTGACCTTTAATTTGCCCGTTCCTAAATAATCGAGAAAAAATAATGGTTTAGCGCCCGTTGTAAGAATATCATTTGTGCAATGATTGACTAGACAATGGCCAACTGTATTATGTATGCCCATTTGGAAAGCAATTTTCAATTTTGTTCCGACACCATCAGTACTTGCAACAAGTACAGGATGTTTATATTCAGGAAATTTTGCATCATAAAATCCTGCAAATAAACCAATATCAGAAAGTACATTTTGCGAATATGTTTGTTTTATTAATGGCTTAATGCGTTGAACAACTTCATCTCCCGCATCGATATCAACTCCTGCTTGCTTATAATTAGTATTCATATTCTAGTAATTATCTAAATTTCTGATTTCCATCGTTAAAAATAGAATTAGGTGGTTCATACAGGTTTGTGCTTTCAAAAATATCAGTACGTATCATATATAGAATATCTTCGATAAATTTAACTTTCATTAATGCAGTTTCATTTGAGGGATCAATTTTTAAGATATTTTGTAAATCATCAATCGCAGCTTGAAAATCCTGAAGTTTAAAATTTAAATCTGACCGTTCTAATAATGCTTCTTTATTTTCGGGTTCGATTAAGAGTACTTTATTTAATGCTTCTTGTGCTTCTGGTATTTTTAATTCATCAAGAAACTGTTTATAAACTCCAAACCAATAACTTGCAGTTTCCATCAAACTCTTATTTTCATATTTGTAAAATCAATAATAACAAAAATATTGATTATTACTCAAATAACAAAATTTTTTGATAATTCATTAGCTTATGCGACATTTTTTAATTAAATATGTTCTAATTAATAATGGGAAATGAATTGATAAATCTGTCATTAGGAGAAGAATTTTATCTCCCACCTGATATTCCAATACGTATATCCAAACCAAATTGGAATGTATGGAAACCAGGCTGAGCCGCTCCTTTATTGAAAGTTCCTTCATATCGGAGGAATAATGAAGCTGTGACTATATTACTTATTGAATATCTTGCTCGAGGTTCAACAATAATCTGCTTTGTGCCATTTACAGTCCATCCACTATTGGAGTTCCCTTGATAACTTGTCGAATCCAAAATATTATAAGCATTATTATCATTTGTTTTGAAAGTAGCAAGAAAACTAAGCTCAAAATCATTCTTTAATTTAATTCCTAGAAGTGGGAAATCAAATCCGCGCATTACATATGAAGCTTGTGCTGTAATATCATTTGTAGATTGTGATGCAATCATACTACGAGTTGCTGTGTTGACCATATAAGACTTTTGAGTGCTCCATCTCAATGATGCAGTTAAATTGCCACCAACCTTTTTCTCATCAAAAGCTGTTGTTATACCAATCAAGGGTGAAAATGCATATTGAACTGTTTGGCCCAAAATAAATTTACCTATATCTGTCATTTGGATTTGCTCTTGGTATGTGGATTGATATGCATGGTCCAACGATACTCTTTTCAAATAATCATTCCACAATCCCCATTTTTCTAAGCCTTCCCAACGAAATGCCCAATTAATATCTGGTAAAAATTTGCCAACATCACCACTGAAAAACTTTACAGTTCTTAATTGTTCGTAAAATGCTGCCGATAGTGCATCCTGAAGCAGAGCATTTTTGCTATTTGTATCGAGATTCATTTGCTCAATCCGTGCTTTTTCTGAATTATATTTATTTACTACACTTTCTATTGTGTTTCCAAAGGGATTTAATCCAAAAAAAGAAGGACAAGTTAGATATGATCTGTTGATTGTTTTTAACGCAATAATATTTGTATAATGGGGATTTCCTAAACTATCCGAAATAATTGTCTGATTGCGATTGTATCCTAAATCTGTCTTAAAATTAATATCAAGAGTAGCGCCTGGCCATAGAACACGTGATGTTTTTATTTCAAAAGTAGATTGTTGCCTATAATTATCCTGCAATACTGCATTAGGAGGCCTGCGACCGTCAAGTACTTGAAACGAGAAGTAAGGGAAATTGCTTGATGATGCAATTTTAAAATCGCTATGAGGATTTGAAACAAGCCCCAATTGATATGGGACGGAGGGACCAAATATATCGAGGCTTCCTCTAAATGTGGCGCCACGCGACCAAAAATTATCAAATCCTGTTCCTCCAAAGACACCTGGGTCAATGCTTGAATTAGTTTGATTAAAATTAAAATCTACTTTATCCCAGTCAAAGAAAATGGTTTTGAAAACTTTTCCAATAGATTTTAAAATTGAGCTGGAACTATCAATCTTTTGCCCTGCTGATAATTTCTTTTTGTCATATTTGAACCAGAAATTTCCAAGTGATTTAAGTTTCAAAGAGTTGTTAATTCTTATATTATTATTAAAATTCGCAGTTTTTGCAACATCTCGTATTGTAGAATCAGGTTGCAACGGATTATTCCAAGAATATGTCGTTGAATATGTTCCCGCAATATCCACAAATCGAGTGATATTTAGAATATTTGGTAATTGAGGTCGAATATTCAATGTAAATACTTGGGAATGCAATGTATTATTTCCAAATTTTAATATCTCCCCCTGATTGAAAAACATTTGATTTGCTATTTGGCTACCAGTTCTTTGCTTGCCTGTTTCATCCAATTCAATGGGAACAAGAGTGCTTGTAGTATTAAATGAATAATCGAGAAGTGGATTTAAAAAACTCCCTTCAAAAAATTTCCAGGAGAATTGTGCTTGCCTTTGGTCATTAAATTCTCGCAATACAGGACTTGGAAAATCTAAATAGCGTGATTGTTCAGTTTGACGCCGTCTCATAAAATCGAGAGTCGAACTGAAGCTAGCAGGTAAGAAGTTAATTTTAAAATTATTATAAATGTTAAGAACAGGAACATCCTTAAGCCATGGTAAAGGTTTAAGAGATAAAACATTGGGTATATTAATCCCATACTGGACATTTAATTTCCACATCCAATTAAATCTTTGGACATATATTGGTGAACGTTCATACTCTTGAGAATATGAATATCCAACCGATAAAGCATTTAGAGAATATTTCATCAACCAGTGATTTATAGGTATACCCAATTTAGCTTGTGTTATTGCCCAGCTATCTTGCACTTTTAAAGATTGAGAACGAGCTTTTACTGAGTTTTCTTTATTTTGGGCATAAATATTTGCTTCAGCTTCCGACATACCCGAGCTAATAGCTGACTGATAAGCCGAATTACGTGCTTGCAGTGCTGCTTCATTTAAATTAATATCGCTATTGGCAACATATTCAGGATTATCAAATTGCTCAGAATGTGTATATGTTATCGGCACTTTCATCTGCGAAAAGCTTTTCGGTGCGAATTTTTCCAAATTACCGTTTGCTGTCAGAGACCAACTCGATGATGTAATTCTATCACCAAACCTATTTTCTAACTTATGAAAGTTTGGTTGATAATGTGAGAAATTCACAACAACCTCCCCCAGATCTGCTAATTTAAGTGTAGCATTACCAACTCCCGCCCAATCCTGACGCCGCTCAGGGTCTATTAATCTTAATTCATCAACCCACATTGTTGTAGATAACTGATTTGGAAATTGTTCCTTTGGATTTTCTATTCCAAATCCAAAAAATTGTACTCTAGTTAATATTGGATTTCCTCTTATAACAAATGTAGCAAGCGAATCATTTGTTGCAGGAAATGTTTGAATATTATAAAGACGCGATGTGTCTCGTGCTTGCTTGATTGATGTAAGCTCATTCAAATCAATTACAATATCTTGCCAACCACGCAATAGAGGCCTTCTATATTCATAATAATTTAATGAATCAATACCAAAACGTATGAATGCGTAAGCTTTTGGTATTGATTTTCCCCATATTTGTGATGGCATTGTTCCATCGCCGTGAATAAAGAATTTTAAAGTTTTATAATAAAATATATCAAGACTATGGAATATGCGGGTAGCCATTCTCGATTCACCAAAATTCAAATTTTGTACGGACAAAGCTAGTGATTGCTCGTTTAATTTGATCTCATTGTATGGGTCAGGATTATTTAGAACACGTGGTGGAGTTACCCCCGGTGGCATTTCATAAAAATCTGGTGCTTGTGCATTTTCCCATAAATTTAAAAATGATACTTGCATTACACTGTCATTTGGGGGGATACTTTGAAAATCATTTACCCTTTGCCAATTTGAACCGACCAATCGCCAGTCAGCAATTGTAAGCTTCACTTTTCCACCCTTGAATCTCACTCTTACATATTGAATATTTGAATAAGAAGGATTCCCAACAGTAGAGCTTGGTTTTCTAATGGGTATTCGATAGAGAAACCAGCCTTTACTGGGATTTCCACCCACAATTTGTGGATTTAAATTTGGTATAGGTGTTATATCAACATCGTAAGAAAAATAGCTATCGGTCAAGGAAATTGTTTGACCATTATTTTTATTTAAAATCTCTTGGTCGGGGAATTGCCCTAATTCTGAATATTTTGAATTACCTTCAAAGTTATTATATCTAACAAAATCGTTTGGATTCCTATCTTGATCAGATTTTCCAAAATCGAAATAATAATTATCCCTTGCAGGGTCGGCTCCCTGATTTAAAGGATATGGATATTCTTCTTTTTCTTGTTTATCGTCCCATCCATCAATTCCAACATCCTCACCCGCATCGATTATGCCATTAGGGAAAGGACTTGCTGCTGTTATCCCATCTTCTGTATCCAATTTTCCATTTGCAATAATATCTTCGCTAATTAGACCTAAATCGACACTCATTTTTATTCCAGGTTCGTAATCATCGACACGCATCATTATTTCGATATATTCTATATTATCAGCATCGAAATTTGTATAGAAAGATGAAAGTAATCGTTCCATTCCCCCCCAAATTTTCCTTCTGTTAATGGGGTTAGCACTGAAAGCATTAACAGGGTCATAATATTGTCCATCAAGAGTATCAAGGAAGTCAGGGTTCATATTGTAAATTCCACGAATATCAGGATTGAAATCTATAGATAAAGTAGGTTGATATTGTTGTCCTTGGATGTAATTTTGATTATTAGGATAAATATCTCTAATGGGTACTCTTGGGATGAAATATTGATACCAGAACATTCGCCCACGATAAAAATTACGTCCAGCTCCTGTTGTGTCAATATCATTATCTACAGGTGGTGAACTATGTTGCCATTGCGTAGGAGTAAGTCCTAATGATATATATCTTTGTGCAGATTCAAAATCATCAATATATACTACAGGTGAATTATTGTCGGAGGCAATTTCTGATGTCCTTTTATTAGGATTCGGCATCATCAACGCCCATTCACCTTGTACATTTAAATTAGATGGTACTTTTGTATCATAAAATGGTAAAAAGTCTAAAGCCTTTGTGAGCCATGGCATATCGAGATTAAATTTTGCATCAAATCCTACCATCATATTTTTTACAGGTTCATCACCAAGTCTAACTCTATCCATTACAGCCGATTGGTTATAGAACATAAATGTTCCACCTATTGAAGCATTGCTGAATCGAGTTTTAAGTATTTGATAATCCGCACGCAATCCTGCAAGTGTTTTTGTGGATGTCAGCATCAAATCCTGCTGCTCGTATTCGACCTTTAGGTTGGCATTTGGAAGCGATGCTCGTGGATTTCTAATTGTCAATATTCCTGAATAATAATCAACAATATAATCATCGTATTCCCTTAGGGGTGCTCCGTCCAGTGTCACCCGCACACTTCCAGGTGAAAGATTAAACGCTCCTAAAGCAATTCGATTTGTTGCACGCCCCGAAACTTGCCCTGATATAACAAATCTATCTCGTGCTGTGTTCCTTGCCGCAATATCATAAGTTGTATCATAAACTTGGTCAAATGTATATTGTTCCGCAAGCTCGGGATTTCCAATCTTTTGGAAGTACGTTCGAAGCCCATTTGAAAATGGTTTAGAACTTGGAAATGTTATCTCACCTGTTCTAGCATCGAAAAATGGTGGTCGAAGGTCAAAAATTCCATCCGGTGGTGCTGTCCCCGTCGAATTATTAACTTGATCAACGCCAAATATTGTGACAAGTTTATCAGGTGCACCTTGTAGAACATCAGCAGAATCATTATTTGAATTTATATACCATAAATTAATATTTGTATTTGAAATATCAACATTTGTAATAGCATTGATTTGGTATATGTTTTTCATCTGGCGATCCCAAATCAGTTTATAACTTGGTAGCATATTTGGGCGATAAACGAGCCTCAGTATCAACGTGTCTTTATCAGCAGTATTTCTACTGAAAGTGCCATAATATATATCATCGTCTTTTGAAAGCGTCGGACCTTCAATTGCATAAGAAACTGCATAATATCTGTCTTGACGTAGATTCTTTATAGTAAGAGTTCCCAGATTTGGGTCATAAGAATATTGAGTTGAATCAAGTAGCATAAAATTCCCCCGCTCGACAATTCCCGTCTGTATCGGCCTAGATTTTTCTGCTACAGTGTATGTTTCATTAGATCGTATACCTCGCAAATCAGCTATAGCAACACTTGTGCCAGCTCGCAATACCCCTTCACGTATATCATTTGTTGATTCCCACACTTGAAGATATTTCACTCTATTATATTGTGCCGTTGGTGTATTTGGAATTACAGGTGTGGAATTTTTGAAATATGCATCATAAATTTGTTGATATACAGTGTCAAGAAAGAAATGATTCTTTGCAAAATCATAAGCACGAAGCGTAAAGGGTTGTGTGCTTGTTCCACCGCGTACATCAACAAATTTCCGCTGAGCTCTTCTCTGAGAAAATACAGATTTTAAAAACAATGGACCAAATTGAAAATCTGCCCTCACCCCAAAAAGTGATTGACCGCCACCAATTAATGTGGAGGGAATAGGAAAATTAATATTACCAACTTCTACTAACCTTATAATATCATCATCATAACCACCGTAGCTTAGTTTGAACTGATTATTATAATCAAATGTCGAACGAGTATTCCAATTTGTTCCGAATTGCAGCTTGTCTCCAATTTTTGCGCTTACATTTATTCGAATATCTTGATTAAATATAGGGCTTGACTGATTTTGACCAAAAGCAGAAACAGTTCCAAGATTTTGAGTATCAAACCGCCATCCAATTCTTAAATTTATTTCTCCATTCACTGATAAACTTAATTCAGGCTTACCAAAAATACTCATCAAAGTAGTTTGAGGTATCGGTATGGATATACCTGTTGCTGATGCAATCATTTTCGATATATCCCCTTGTGATAATGCTTGAGCTAAATCGTGGCGTGTTAGAATTGAATCCCATATCTCATTATTAATTTGCTTCTTTCTTAATAATAAATAATCATCAAGTGGTAATGTCAATGAATAACTGATTTGATTAGAATCAACTTGGTCATAAGTAGTAATATTGCTGCCAAGCGAATCAATTAAATTACTCTGCTCATATCCTTCAGGATTCCGGTTCCTCTTTAAAATAATAGACGGATTCTCGAAACCGCTTCGTTGAAAAGTGTTTAAATTGAAAAATTTGAGTTGTGTATAGTTTGTATCAATTTTCTTTTGATATATAGTATCTAAATTTATTTCAAGTGGATTTTGAAAGAGCAGTAAAGAATTTAAATAATTAAATAATATATAATTCAAATGTGAATTATATATATTATAATTCATATTAAATGAATTATTATTTGATTCTTGTGGAAATGCAGTATATTGCAAGAGTATAATTATGCATATACAAAATAAAGGGTAATATTTGGTTCTACTCTTCAATCAGAAATATTTTTGGTTTTCAATAAAGTTTTATCTTAGAAACTTTTGTAAAGTTGAACCAATCTTGCCTCTTTATATTTTCTTCAAATTAATTTTCTTCTAAATTAATAAAAAGTTTAAAATAAAAGATTATTGTTTATTGCTTTCAGAAGAATGATTCTCAGTATCTTCTGGAATTTCAAAATGCAATTTGCCTTCAAAAAGCTCTTTCATAGCAATAAAAGTAGGTTTAGGCAAATCATCAAAATCCCTACTAATTTCCTCTAATTCCTGCCTTGCATCTTCAGATTCTTCAACATTACCAATATAGTCACGTGCACGTAAATTATATTCGCTTCTAATTTGGTCATTGATTTGTCTTGCTCTCATTCCAAGTGCGACTATTGATTGATAAATAGAGCCTTTTTCGGTTTCCTTCATTCTCAATAA
>DAOTPH010000068.1:0-8736 GCA_035451765.1 Bacteroidota bacterium
AGTAATAATACTTGGGACGTGTTTTAGTAAAATTGTGCAATTCAATTTATCAGCCCATTCTTGAGCAAGAATATTGGCATTTTTACTAATTGTTTCCCTATCAATACCTGTAATGCGGGAAAACTCGCCAGTATGGGGGGTTAATATTATATTTTTCCTTAAAACAGATTGATTATCTATTGCTTTCAAAGCATCAGCATCAATAATTAATGGCAAGGATTCAGGCAATTCATTGATTAATTCACTGATTAATTTAAGTGTTGAATTCTTATCACCAATTCCAGGACCAATAGCAAGAACATTTGCTTTTTTAATAGCTTCAAAAATATAATCTTTGGATTGCAAATCAATAAAACCATCGTTATCTGATGGGAGTTGAGTGGGAATTATCTCAGGCAGAACAGCAGGATGAATCACAGGAGATAGCAAGTATACTAATCCCGCACCAATTTTAATAGCAGAATTAGCAGCAAGTGCCGCCGCTCCTGGATAATGCTTTGAACCAGCAAGGATGACAACCCTCCCATAATCAAATTTTGTGGATATACGTTTTCTATTAGGTAATAAAAATGGGACATCGGCATCCTCAAGGAAAGCAATATGAGCGATTTCGGATATAATTTTCTCGGGAGAACCTAAATTGGCAATTACCCTTTTCCCACAAAGATCAATCCCATCATTCAAAAGCATACCTGTTTTCAAAGCATACATTGTTATTGCATAATCTGCAATAAAGGCATCGGGATGTGCAAAACCTGTTTCAGAATTTAGTCCTGTGGGAATATCAACGGCAATTTTTATAGCGCGAGTATTATTGACCTTTTTCAAAATAATTGGAGCCAGCCCTTTTAAATCTTCAGTCCCTCCAACGCCAATCAATGCATCCAAAATAAAGTCAGCATTGAAATTGTATTTTTCAATATCATCTTCATTTTCAAGATGGATCATTGGAATTTCCATCTGATTTGCAATTTCAAAATTCTGATATGTTTCGGGGCTCATTTTAAGCTCGGAGCCAATCCATGCAATACGAACCGAATAACTATTTGCAAGATGGCGAGCAGTAGCAAATCCATCTCCTCCATTATTCCCATTGCCACATAGAATAAGGATTTTTGGATTTTTTATTTTATTTTGTGTAATTATGTCATTTGTAAAATCGGCAACAGAACGTCCCGCGTTTTCCATAAGCAACTCGCCAGGAATTTTATAAGTCTCGATTGCTGTTCTATCAGCTAATCGCATTTCATTGGGTGTTAAAATGAATTGCATTCGTAAATTTAAATTTTTGCTAATTTACAAATTTTTCATAAACTCATAAACATTTTATTTATTTTTACGTATTTATATTAATGAAAAATTTTGATGGTATCTCGAATATTTTGAAATGGTCAAAAAAGCAATTACTAATTCTTGCAATTGTGTTTTTGTCATTGAGAATTATTGGTGATTTTATACTATCAGCATTTTTCGGTTATGCGGAATATGAAGAAAATTTAATATGGAAATTCATTACAACTTTCTTAATAATCACAGCATCAGCAGCATATTTTTCAAATTTATTAACTCACGATTTAAAAGAATATAAAGAAAATTTTGCTAAAAAATTCTCAGAAGATTTATACTCATTGCTTTTGCTCTATATAATTGGTTTTGCTATCAGCCTACCAAATTTTAATTATCCTGAAATATTTAAAAACGCAAGCTTACCTTATTATGTATTTTTCCAAATTATAGGCTGGTATTTGCTTGCAATTAGCTTTTTTACTATTAATTTTTTATTCAAATGGTTACTTGCACGCAAAACAAAGAATACAAGTACTACCGTTAAATTTTTCAAAATTGTATTAGCTTTTATTCTATTTCATATTTTTATTTCGAATGGAACTGAATATATATTTGGATGGAAAGTATTATCGGACACAACAAATATTATTTCGCAAGTGCTATTCTGGGCAAGTGGAATAGTATTATTTTTTATGCCTTTGAATACAAATTGGCTGAAATTTGTCAATTCAAAAGAAAAAAAGAAAATATTTTGGTATGCATTGGTTCTTGTTGTGTTTTCTTATTTTATTACAAGTCAAGTCGGCTCATCAAAATCGGGAATTTATTTTGCTACAAATCAGATTTTCCCTAAAATGAATTTACTTGTATTTTATCCAACATTGCTATTTACAATATATTCATTTCGAATATTTATTATATCTCGCTCAAAAAGATGGAACTTAGCTAATGAGCGTAGGGATCTTGAAATTTTGACCTTATCAAATTTCAATCGTTATATTCTTGAAGCAAATACTACAAACAGGCAGCAATTGCATAAAATTTTTATGGATGGAATTCTATCGATTGTTCCTGCTGATTTCGATTGGATCGAGGAATATACCAATGGAAAATTTGAAATTTCGTATTTTCATAATACAAACAATAAGGCAATTGAGAATTTCCATTCAATCCCGCAATTTGAAAATTTTATTAAAAATATTAATTCTCCCGAACTTATTAATAATATACAAGAGGAAATGCATCTCGATGATAGAGTGCTTCACGGATCATTGGCGATTATCCCATTATATGAACAAAGGAATAGAATCGGCTCAATTATTTTATGTAGATACGAAAATTACGCATTTGATTTTGAGGAATTGCAATTTTTGCGGACATTTGCTGATAATATGGCAGTTGCTATAGCAAATTCATTATTACTTGAAGAAGCAATTGAAAAACGCCGTTATCAAATGGAGCTAATGTATGCACAAAATATTCAGAAGAAAATTATACCCGCAAAATTTCCTGAAATTGAAAATTACTCAATTGCAGGGATTTCGATTCCTGCAAATGAACTTGGTGGTGACTATTTCGATTTAGTATATTTAAAAGGTGGAGTGCCAACAATTCTTATTGGGGATGTATCGGGAAAAGGCGTAAGCTCAGCGTTATATTTAGCTGAATTGAAAGGAATTGTTCTTTCAATTGCGCCAAGTGTGGCGACAGCTAAGGAATTGTTGATAAAACTCAATGAAATATTGTATCCAAATATTGAAAAACAGATATTTATTACTCTATCGGCAATATCATTGAATGATAATGCAGGGAACATAGAATATATACGTGCGGGGCATACACCACTTGCAATTAAACAGAATGGTACAACGCAATACATTGCACCGAAAGGTCTCGCACTTGGGCTTGCCTCCCCTACTATCTTTAATAATAATCTTGCATCTTATCGCACAGAATTGCACTTGAATGATATTTGCCTTTTATATTCAGACGGTTTGTCAGAACTATGGAATCCAGAGAATATTGAATTTGGCGAGGAAAGGATAGCTGATTTATTAAATAATAATCACATAGCAAAGGCACAGGATTTGATAGCAGTGGCAATAAATGAAATTGATAATTTTAAAAGCAATAATAAATTAAGAGATGATTTAACAATTGTTTCAATAATATTTTTAGGAAAAAACAATGAAAGAAAATGAAATTACAATTATTACTTCGAAAGATGATGATATTAGTATTTTACAAATAATTGGCTTTCTTGATGCACATACTGCAAATTCGCTAGAAAATGCGATAGAGAAATTAATTAATGAAGATAATTTTAAAATTATCTGCGATTGCACTGAGCTTGAGTATATAAGCAGTGCGGGGTTTGGTGTTTTTATGGAATTTATTGAAGAATTAAGAGCAAACGGTGGAGATTTGAAATTCACAGGACTTAATCCAAAATTAAAGAATTTGTTTGAATTACTAGGTTTTAATGTTTTATTTGAAATAGAAGATGATATCAAAAAGCTCAAAAGTGACTTCACAAAGAAAGCCAAATGATTCACTGCTGTATTTTAGAAAATTCAGAGTCAAACCTGAAACAAGTGAATTATATAAGATAAGGCAATTTATTAGAGATTTTGCCAATTTTATTGGTTGCAATGCAGATAAATTAGCAGAAATCGAATTGGTAGTAGATGAAATTTGCACAAACACAATCCAGTATTCATATAAAAATTTTCAATATAATTCTTTGAGAAAACTTATCTGGATTGAATGCGAGGGGAACTCTAAATCTATGATAGTACGAATAATGGACCGTGGTCAACCATTTAATTTATTGGAATATAATGCACCAACCATAGAAGAAAATTTAAAGCATCCTCAAAAAGGAGGATGGGGAATTCCAATAGTAAAAGCTCTAACAGATAAAATTGATGTTTTTCGGGAAGAAGGAACTCCTGGTAAAAATATAGTGGAATTACATTTTAAATTACATTAATTAAATTTAAATAATTTCATAATTTTGTTAAATCTTAAAAAATGATTTTTCTATGAAAGGTTTACTGATGGGAATTGCTGTGATAGGAGGAATTATTTTAGGATTGTTCCCAAAAATTCATATCCCTAAACCAAAATGGTGGAAAATTGGACTTATTATACTTCTGGCAATAGATTTAATCCTAATTTTTCTGCCAAATACTGTTGCAAATATACCATATTCAAATTACTTAGCAGAACTGGGCATTTCTGAAAATTTCAATTTAAAAATTGAAAAATCGGTAATTGAAAAAATTGAGAACAATAGGATCTACATCATAAATCTCTCTTATCCAATTTCTGCAAGCAAATCTGACATAAATAAAATTTCTTCTAATGAAAAAACAATCATTAATATCACTTTTCTCCCCGAAAGCAAATTGTTCAAATTAAATAAAATTGTTTCTAATATAGTACCTTTAGAATATCCTTATCTTGTTGAATTAAAAGAAAGAGTTAGAATATTGCTATTGCATGTACCACTTGCTTGGAATTCTGTTGTGGCATATTTGCTCAGTATGATATTTGCATTATTTTACTTACGTAAACGCGAAACATATTATGACATACTTGCAGTATCATCAGCAGGAATCGGTGTACTTTATACAATTCTTGCAACTCTAACCGGTATGATATGGGCAAAGTTCAATTGGGGAAGCTTTTGGAATTGGGATCCACGTGAGACCTCAATATTTTTATTGTTAATCATATATTTTGCATATTTTGCATTGCGTTCAGCAGTTGATAATCCAGAAACGAAGGCAAGGCTTTCTGCTGTATATTCAATAATTGCATTTATTGCCGTGCCATTTCTTATATTCATTCTCCCACGAATTACGACAGGCTTGCATCCAGGAGCAAAAGGTGAAGGCACAGCGGGTCCTGTTATAGGTTCAGGTGGAATGATGAATTTCGATTTAATGATAACATTTGCATTGTCGATGTTTTGTTTTTCGTTATTATTTTTCTGGATTTTAAACTTGAAAATCCGAACCGAATTAGTTACTAATAAATTAATAGAAAATAATTAAGATTATGATGGAATTTTTTGAAAATAACACTCTTTACATTGTTCTGATAATATCATTAATTATTTGGATAGGTATTGCTTACTATCTTTGGCGAATTGATAATAGACTTAAAAAATCAGAAGCAATGTTAATCGTTAAAAATGAAAAAAAGAATTAGAATAAGAGTATTTTCTCTTTGTATATATTTTTTTATAATTTTATAATACATAAATTAAGAATAATATGAAACCTAAATATATTATAATTGGTGTTATTGTTATTGTATTCCTATTACTTGCCGTCTTCTCGTTCAGTTCAAATAAAATTGACTATTCGGATTTCCAGACTGCAAAACAAACAGGCAAAACTGTGCAAGTAATTGGCAAAGTTGAAGATGCAAAGCAAGCCGCATATAATCCATCACAGAACTTGCTTGTTTTTACATTAATTGATGAAAAAAACAATTCAGAAACAGTATATTATTCAGGTCCGAAACCTAATAATTTCGATATAGCTCCAATGGTTGTTATTAAAGGCAAATATCGTGATGGTAAATTTGTTGCATCTGAAATTCTTACAAAGTGTCCATCCAAGTACGAAAGCAAATTTGAAGAAAAAACAGGTAAAAAAATTTAATTTCTAACTAAAATAAAGAATTCAAATGTTTGGAAAAATTGCTATATACATTGCTTTAGTTGTATCAATAATTCTGACATACATATTTTTAACAAGCAAAAAAGACAGCAAATTATTAGGCATTGCTCAACGGTTTTATGTTGCATTGCCAATAATATTTCTTTTTGCATCTGCATATTTATTAATTAATATATTAAATCATAATTATGCATTAACATATATTTGGGAATATTCAAATAATCAATTAAACACATTTTTACTTATATCTTCATTTTTCTCGGGGCAGGAAGGCTCAATTCTTTTGTGGGGAACATTAATTTCAATATTTGGATTAATTGTAAGAGGCTATGCTCGTAAATATGGATATGAGGAATATGTGCTTGGATTTATATCGCTAGTTATCGTATTTATAACATTATTGCTTGTTTTTAAAAGTCCGTTCGAATATATATGGGAAACTTTTGCAAATCAAAATATACCCACAGGATTTAGACCTCAAAATGGAAGGGGACTTAATCCAATTCTACAAAATTATTGGAATATGATCCATCCTCCAATACTTTTCCTTGGGTATGCATCGCTAACAATTCCTTTTGTTTTTGCCTTAGCAGCATTGGTCAAAAAAGATTATCAAAATTGGATAAATATTGCAACACCTTGGGCGCTATTTTCAGCTGCTGTGCTTGGATTGGGAATTATATTAGGTGGATTTTGGTCTTATGAAACACTTGGCTGGGGTGGTTTCTGGGGATGGGACCCAGTTGAAAATTCATCATTAATGCCCTGGTTGCTTGTGGTTGCACTCACACATTCGACGATAATTCAAAGGAAAACGCAAGGGCTTGTTAAAACTAATTTTCTGCTTGCAATTGCAGCGTTTGTGTTTGTTATGTTGGCTACATTTCTAACCCGTAGTGGTATTCTTGGCGAAACCTCAGTTCATTCATTTGCAGAACCAGGTAGAGCAGTATATTTAATACTATTAATTGGATTAATTTTATTTGCCGTTCTCGGATTGGTACTTTTTTTCATTAGATTTAAAGATATAAATAAATATTCGCAGAAAATTGAATTATCGGTGACATCTCGCGAATTTCTTTTAGCGCTTGGCACATTGTTAATATTTCTTATAACTCTTATTGTATTGCTTGGAACAACATGGCCTATTACATCAGAATTAATGTCAGGCGAAAAATCTTCTATTGATATATCATTTTATAATAAATGGAATTTGCCACTTGCTATAATTATGTTAATTCTCAATGGCATATCGCTCTTTTTCCAATGGAAAGCAACAGATTTAAAGATTTTTTCTAAGCAAATCCTTATTCCATTTATAATTAGCATTATTTTAACAATCGTTCTTGCTATTTTAAAAATTGATAGAATTGATTATATATTGCTAACATTTGCAAGTATATTTTCAATTATTTTAAATGGAATTGTTGCGTTTAGAGTCCTCAAAAAGGCAAATATTTATAAGATGGGTGCAATGATTTCGCATATTGGGGTTGCTGTGTTGCTATTTGGTGTAATATTGAGTGGCGGATATTCACAAAGCAAGGTCATAAGCTTGAAAATGAACGAAAAAGCTCAAGCTTTTGGTTATAATATAACTTATCTTGGCACAATGCAGGTCGATAAAGAGAGGACAGATCAGGAAAGGTATCAACATTTTCTAAAATTTGAAAAAAATGGCAATTCTAAAATTATTAAATCTGTAATTTATTGGAGCGATTTTAATAATTGGGAACAAATGTTTCTGGAACCTGGAATTAAATCATCCTTAACAAAAGATATTTATATTTCACCAATCTCCTACGAAATGGTTAGTGGATATCCAACTTTGACATTAAAGAAAATGCAATCAGCAATTGTGCCAATTGACTCATCAATTACTATCACATTGCAATCATTTAAAATGACAGGTTCGGAGACAAATGAAAAAAATCAATTTCTGATGGGAGCAATTGTGGAAATTCAACTCAATGGCAATATTTATTATGATACATTGAACACGTGGATTGATATGCAACAATTACGTGGCGAACCTAATTGGCAAACTATAGCAGGGACGAATATAGAAGTGGGGTTTGCAGGTGTAAGCCCTGGTAATGGAATTGATGAAACGCTTGGCACTTTGGAATTTAGGCATAAATCAGAAGCACCAAAAAATGCATCTGCAATATATACTTTTAAAATAGAAATCAAACCATTTATGTGGCTTGTTTGGATTGGTTCAATCCTTATCATAATTGGATTCTTCTTGGCAATACCCAAAGCAGTGGGGAAAAATAAAGCAGCGCTTCCAGACCAAAAAGTAGATGAGTGAGAAGAAGTCGCTGTAAGATAAAAAAAAGGGTGAAATTTCACCGCTTTTTACAATTTAATAAATTTTTGCGATAATAAAAATTGATTGTTGAAATAAAATTCAATAAAATATATTGATGTGGGCAAATCCTGAATATTAATCAAATTATTTAGATTTGTCCCTTCTTGAACAAGCGTCCCATAAACATTGTATATTTTATAATAGGAATAAGCAATCAACTTATTTATATTAATCTCTGTAAATGTTGGATTAGGATAAATTATTAATTCATTTTTCAGATTTTCTTCTTGAATTCCTGTAATAAATTGTAGATCTACTACTAAAATACCTCTCTGCAGGAAAATCCACAACTCTTTGTTTTTATATAATAATACATTAGTAATATTTGTTGTATATGGTGAAAGAGGCCTGAGAAGATAATCCTCTAGAGATTCAAGGGAA
>DAOTPH010000069.1:0-8687 GCA_035451765.1 Bacteroidota bacterium
TTTTCATTTTTTAATTAAATTTAAATATATTATAACGAGAATTAAAATTAATTATTTAAAAGAGGGATAAATTCATTAAGGAAATAGATTTCTGGTTAGGCAGAAATGATAAGGAAAAATTATATACCATTCTGAACGAAGTGAAGAATACATTGAGAAACAAAATAATTCCTATTCTTGTCTTAAATTGGTTAATTTAACTCCATTAATTAACGCACTTGTTTCCCGATTTGTTTTGAAAAATATGTATTCAGTTGAAATCTGGTGTGGTATTTCAAATTGCAATGCCGAACAATCAATAGCAAAATGCAATTGATTGCCATCAAGTGAAAATTTAATACGATGATTTTCATTAGGGAAAATTTTTAGGGAATCGCTTTTTGCAAGAATCTTATCTCCATTTGTGATTTTATAGCCTTTATCTGATAGTGTAATTTCCAAATCTGGTTGCTGCTTATAATCATAATTTGTCGTATTCAAAAAAATTGTCATTTGATTTCCTGAAAGCAAATATAAATCGAATTCCATTTCATATTGAGTGACAGTACTAATTTTCATAGAAATAACTGCATTGCTATTGATTTTTAAAGAATTATCATTGATTTTTTCTGCTTTCTCTATTCCATTCAATAGATTCACATAAATTAAATATTCATCGAGATCATATCGATTTAATAATATTTGGTCAGATGTACAAGAAAGAAAAGTAAATATAATAAATGCAGCTACGGGAAATGTAATCTTCATAATGATACTCTTAGTTATTCATATTGCTTGGGTTGTTTTGGCAAATCAGGCCTGTTATATCTCAATTCTTTTGAAGAGAAAATGCGGTCAAGGATTCTGAATGTTATTCCAAAATAAAATTTTGAATATGTGAATGTGTTCGAATTAGAAGAAAATAGTTTGACTGTTTCTGCTTCGCCTGTAATATAGCCCCCTTTCAAACCGAAATTTATCAATTCAGAAATCCGTAAATTTACCTCTCCTGCTATGTTGAAATAATAATATGGATAATAACCCACTTCAATATAAGGTGTTGCGGAAAGTTCATCTTTTAGTAAAGTTGTCCAATATCCTACTCTTAAAGGCAACGCTGAAATTGTCCATTCAGCATCACTTAAGTACTTCATAGTTAATAGGGAAGAACCTACATAAAATGAATTATTCAGAATCGGAATTGCTACATTTGTCCGAGCAAATTCAAAATCAATACCTTTGAAAAATGTTTTACTTGAGCCAGTAAAAATTGACTTGCTTGAATTTGAAGTCAGGAGGCTGAAATTTAGCAAACCTATTTGCCAGCTTGAATGCTCGTGGTCTTTCCATTCGATATATGTTTCGGGGACACGATTGAGAAAATCCAGCATTGACATTCCGATACCGAAATATGGGAAATATACAGTTTGCTCTTTATGAGTATAATCATTATTTGCAACTTGCGGTACCCATTTTCCATTATACCCGAAAGCATAACCTAAATAAGCACGGACATTTAATCCACCAATTGAACCAATATCAAGTGAGCCTGATAAATTAAAATATTGTGAGGGAAGCAAGCCAATACCCACTGCTGGCGTAAATGCAATGTACGGAATTTCTTCACGTAAAAAAAATCGCTTACGTAAATAAATAGGCATAGTACTCATCAGGTATTTTTCTGAACGGGCATCGGGGAGAATAGCTTCAAAAATTGATGTGCCAATAGTCCAATTTTTTGCGTCTTGGAACCATCGCAAACGCCATTCGCTAATGCCAAAACGATATATTCCACCATTAAATACGTGGCCACTATTCCCACGATAATATACCGATGCATTTTTGTTTATAAAAACTCCAAAAAGTCCTGTTCCTATACCGTGATTAAAATCTCCTCCTATTGTACCAATTGTCTCAAATAAGCCTAATCTTATGAAATTTGGGTAGGTGCGTATGATTGTACTATCGCGTTGTACTATATTACGTTCTGATAAAATTTCGCGGCTTGATGGAAAAACTGTACCTTGATTTTGATTTACAGGTGAGTTGCGAACAAAATGCTGATAAGTTGTATCTCGCTCTGTTATCGTATAAATATCTTTTTCTTCACGAGTTATGCTTCCGCATCCCGTTAAGAAAAATAGTAAGTATAACGTTCCAAGATTTATAATTATTAAAAAAACCTTGTTTTTCATAATTTTAATTTTAAAATAATTCTAAAATAAGTATTTTTTAAATTATTAATTTTGAAATTTTACAATTTTTGAAAATACAATTTATGGGAAATTATAATTTTAGCGATATTGAAATTAAATGGCAAAAATTTTGGGAAGAAAAGCAAATATATAAAACAGAAATTGACAAAAACAAGCAGAAATATTATATATTAGATATGTTCCCATATCCAAGTGGAGCAGGTTTGCACATAGGTCATCCCGAGGGATACACTGCGACTGATATTGTTGCGCGATATAAGAGAATGAAAGGATATAATGTATTGCACCCTATTGGTTTTGATGCTTTTGGATTGCCGACTGAAAGATATTCAATGATCACAGGAATTCATCCTGAAGAAGCAACAAAAACAAATATTGCAAATTTCCGAAGGCAATTGAAAATGCTTGGATTTAGCTTTGATTGGTCACGGGAAATCAACACAACAGACCCGAATTATTATAAATGGACACAATGGATGTTTTTGCTTATATATAACTCCTGGTTTGATGATGCTCAGCAAAAAGCCCGTCCAATTTCGGAATTACCAATCCCGGAAAATTTAAAAAATGAAAAAGAAATAAATAAATACATAGATAATAATCGCTTAGCATATATTGCAGAAATTCCTGTTAATTGGTGCGAGCGACTTGGCACTGTGCTTGCAAATGAAGAAGTAGAGGAATGGCGTGAAAAGGGTTATACCGTCGAGCGTCGCCCTATGCGTCAATGGATGATACGTATTACAAAATATGCTCAACGCCTACTGGATGGATTAGATGATCTTGATTGGCCTCAATCTACTCTTGAAATGCAAAGAAATTGGATAGGTAGAAGCGAAGGTGCAGAAGTAAATTTTGAAATAGAGAATTCAAACGATATTATAAAAGTATTTACAACACGCCCCGATACTCTTTTTGGGGTTACTTATCTTGTGTTGGCTCCTGAGCATCCTCTTGTAATGCAGATTACAACTAATGAACAATATGAACAAGTAAAAAAATATATTGAAGAATCTGCTAAGAAATCTGACCTTGAACGCACCGAGCTTTCAAAAGAAAAAACAGGTGTATTTACAGGATGCTATGCGATAAATCCTGCAAATAAGAAACGCATTCCTATTTGGATTGCTGATTATGTGTTGGGGCATTATGGAACAGGAGCAATTATGGCAGTACCAGCTCACGATGAACGCGATCACGAATTTGCAAAGCAATTTGATTTGCCAATCGAGCCAGTTGTTTCCCCCGCAGATAATTCAGAATGGGATTTTGAAATTGCTGCATTTTCTTCTTATGATGGAATCAGCGTAAATTCAGAAAATGATGAAGTATCGCTAAATGGTTTGCCTACACCACAAGCAAAAGAAAAAATTACTCAATGGCTTGAAGCAAAAAATATCGGTAAGGCAAAAGTTCAATATAAACTTCGCGATTGGCTTTTTTCACGTCAAAGATATTGGGGAGAACCAATTCCAATAATATTTTTCGATGACGGAACAAAGCGAGCATTAGATTTGGATGAATTGCCGTTAAAATTACCAAAAATCACGGATTTTCAACCTGCTGTTACAGGCGAATCCCCACTTGCAAAAGTTCCTGAATGGATTTCTTTTATCGATAAAAAGACAGGTAAGCACGGTCGCTACGAAACAAATACGATGCCTCAATGGGCTGGCTCTTGTTGGTATTATTTAAGATATTTGGACCCGCAAAATGACGAGTTTTTTGTATCAAAAGAAAGTGAGCAATATTGGATGCCCCCAAACGGCGTTGATATGTACGTTGGCGGTGCTGAGCACGCTGTTTTGCATTTACTATATGCTCGATTCTGGCATAAATTACTTTATGATTATAATTATGTTTCAACTCCCGAACCATTTCATAAATTATTTCATCAAGGTTTAATACTTGGTGCTGATGGGCGCAAGATGAGCAAATCTTTAAATAATGTTATTAATCCAGACCAGGTTGTGGCTGATTATGGTGCTGATGCGTTGCGTTTGTTTGAAATGTTTTTAGGTCCTTTAGAACAATCAAAGCCTTGGTCTGAAACGGGAATTGAAGGTATTTCGCGTTTTTTAAATAAAATATGGAGACTTTATATTGGTGAAAATGGTGAATTATCATTAAATATTCAAGATATTCAAATGAATAAAGAACAAGAATATCATTTGCATAAGACAATCAAAAAAGTAAGCGAGGACATTGAACATTTGAGATTTAATACAGCAATTTCGCAAATGATGATTTTTATTAATGAATATTCCAAATATGATATTTTCCCATTGCAAGCAGCAATCAATTTTATCAAATGTCTTGCTCCTTTTGCACCACATTTTGCTGAGGAAATATGGTCAAAATTGGGTAATTGTGATTCTATTTTCTTTTCTAATTTTCCTGAATATATAGAAGAAAAAACAATACTTGACGAAATTGAAATTGTTATTCAAGTGAATTCTAAAATTAGACAGAAGCTCACTGTACCATTAAATGCCACACAGGAAGAAATTTATTCGATTGCTATTCAAGAAGAAAATGTCCAAAAATATATCGAAGGCAAGCAAATAAAAAAGGTGATATTTGTACCTAATAAATTGCTAAACATTATAGTCTGACAAATTATATTTCTCGAAATCAAAATTATTTTGCTTTAGATTTTTTAAAACGGATTTATAGGTAGCGATAACAATTGCTAAAGGCATCCAAAATGATGCTGTACCGTGGATACCAGCAAGAAAAAGACTATCAAATGCAATTAAAATCCAACTATATACTGCAATTGATTGCAATGTATTCAGTTTTTCATTATGAACATTATTAATCACTTCCTGTTTTCTAAGGAAAATAGCAGTTTTTGTTCCATAAAATATCAGTGCAAAAAAGATAATGATTCCAAAAATACCCATTTCAGCAAGTATAGCAAACATCGATGAATCGGCAAATCTGATATTAGATAGTGGGTGATAATATGTGTTACCTAAACCAATTCCAACTAATGGAGAGGTAAAGAACATATCAATAGCATTTTTGAAGGAATTTAATCTCCCCGGTGTCGATTCTCCTGTGATTGGTTCAATTCCAGGCTTTGTGGATAATAACCCAGAGACTCGTTCATAAAACAAATTTACGATACTTGTCTGTGTCTCTTGGTGAAAATAATAATCAAAAATTGCAACTGTAATTATAAGCAAAATGATTGGAATAATGAATTTCCTCACTTTGAGTTTTTCAAATATTATTAATAAAATAAAAAATACAACAAAACCTGCCAAACCACCAAGAGAAAATGGTGTAAGCAAACCTAATATTACTGATATAAAAACAATAACATTAAAGACAGGATTTTTTATAAATGGTCTTGTTCCTTTTATAAATGGAACAACAATATATAATAAATTAAAAAGGTTATAATAAGCAAGTGCTGCGGGTTCTGGGAAGATTGATGTAGCACGATAGAAATTGCCGAACCGTAATGCAAGTTGCATTGTTTCGCCCTGGACTTCTTTCATTCCACGCTGTTCAAATGTGATATTTGTAATTTTAACCCACGCAAATGGCAAATTGTAAAGTCGTGCAAAAATCTGATAAATTCCAAATATATTAACAAAAAAAGCACAAATCAAAACAACTTTTATTGTATTATAAAATGCATCATCATCTACTTCAGATACTACAAATAATAATGTAAACAAAATAAAGAAGATATAATGTATAAAAGACTTTGCAAATTGCAATATTTGGACCGATCCTCCCCAAAATATCAATCCGATACCTGATAATAATGCTGCTAATATTGATAAGAAAAGTAAATTTGTTAATGGTCCTTTGAGGATTTTGAATTGCCTTTTCTCAACAACTATTTGAAAAAAAACCATTACCATCATTAATGCCATCAACAAATCAGAAAGGACAACTCCGTACCCTGAGATTTGAAATACTTGAAAAAGCGATGTAAGGTTAGAAATCCAAAGCAAAATGATTAATATCTGAGGAATTTTTACCATTTAATTTAATTTTGCAAAAAATAAAATTTCAAATTTAATTATTCTTTTCTTATTTTTGGATTATTATGAAAATTGAGTTTTCAAAAACTGAAATAAAATTAGAAAATAATCAAGAAACTGTTGAAATCCCTGAAGAAATTACAACTCTTGATGTGGAGATCCCCGCTAAGGTCATACTTTTCAATGATGATTGGCATACATTCGATGAAGTTATCACCCAATTAATTAAAGCAATCCAATGCTCTAATGAACAAGCTGAAAGTCTTGCTTGGGAAGTACATAATAAAGGTAAAGCAATCGTGTTCGAAGGTGAACTATCGGAATGCCTGCGTGTGAGTTCCATTCTTGAAGAAATCGCCTTACATACCCAAATTGAATATTAAAAATATTATTATTTATTCTTCGGAGTTCCCTTCATCATTTTGTAAATCGATAATCTCTTCATCTGCTGAATCTTCTGTTGATGTTGCTTGGCTTTCTACTTTATTATCTTGCATTGTTTGGGCTTGAGCTTGTATTTCTTTTTTTGTAGCATAGTCTTCAAAAGATATTTCTTCTGTAGTTGCATATCCGAGTAGTATTTCAAATAATTTTTGTTCTTTTATACGAGCCATTAATTCTTCGTTTTTCTTAACTAAATCCATTGCAGCATCGGTCGATAAATTCTGGAAATATCTTTTTTGTTTTTCAATAAATACTTCAATATCGCTATCTTCTACCTCAACACTTTCCAATTTATATAATTTTGATTTGATAAGTTCCCACAATGCAATCTTTTTTGGTGAATCTCCTGCATATTGCAGTAATGTCGCATCTATACTTGTGTCATTTTGTGGAATATTATAACGTTTTTTAATTGCTTTCAAAAAATCCTGCTGTGCATATTCCATAAGCTGAGCAGGGATAACTAAATCCCAATTATCTTGAATTAGACGTTCACGAATTTGGTCATACATTTCATTTTGTGCTTCTTCATCCCATGAATCTTGCAATTCTAATTCGATATTATTTCGCAATTCTTCTAATGTATCATATTTATTTTGGGACACACGTCTTGCAAATTCATCATCAATTGCAGGAGGAATAATTTGAGTAATCTCTGTTATTTCAATCTCATAAGTATGGTGAGGATCATTCGACGGCGAATAAATAAATTTCTCCCCTTTCTTACGATTTAAAAACATATCTTTAAATTCTTGCTCCAATCCAGGTGCATTTAAATAAATCTCGTCGCTACTTGTCTCGGTATGTTCATCTTCTTGGTTATCATTGCCTTCTTCATTATTTTCGTGATGATGTTGAGTAGTAATATTAAATTTCACAGAATAGCTATATGATTCAATGACATCTTGAGGTTGGCGTTCAGCAAGTGTAAATGCCATTTCATCCAACCTATTTTCAATTTCTTCATTTTTAACAATATGAACAGGTTCGTAAACTGTTAGATTTTCTTTATAGTCCTTTATTTTAAAATCAGGAATGGTTTGATATCCAATTATATATTTTATACCTTCATCGGTTTTTTGAATATCGAGCAAATTAGGATTGCTGAGTAAAATCAAATTTTCTTCGGCTGCGATGCGTGGGAAATAATCATTTACAATTTCAATATTTGTATCAGCTTCAATTGCTTTGCCGTACATATTTTTGATAAGATTAACTGGTATATGACCAGGTCGGAAGCCAGGAATTTTTAAATTCTTTTGTGCTTGCGAGTAAGCTTTATCGAGGAATGGTTTAATTTCTTCATTACTCAAAAACAGTTCAAGTTGGTTTTCGCCATTTTCATTTTCAATTATTACTTTTTCCATAAATTATCCTTTTTTCAAGTGCGGTCGGAGAGACTCGAACTCTCAAGAGTTGCCTCACTAGATCCTAAGTCTAGCGCGTCTGCCAATTCCGCCACGACCGCAATATATTAAATCCTTAAAGATTACAAAATTAGCAATTTTAAAGAAAATATTATAATATAAATTATCGGGGCATACGGGATTCGCCCCCTTTACTTTCATAAATAATTTATGTATTTTAAAAATAAAAAATTAATAATTGTTTCTATAATTAAGAAAAGAAAATTTTTGACAATGAGGAAATATAATGAAGAAACTATACTTATTAATTTTTTTTATTGCTTTTATTTCCTTCTTTCCTCATAGAGCATATTCTCAATGGGAACTAGTACCTGGTTGGGTAGATGATGACCCACTACCCCTAAGACAAATTTCAGCAATAGGGGATACAACAATCGCTAAATGTGGAAGGCAATTACTAATATCTACAAATAAAGGGAATAGTTGGACCTATAAAAAAATAGGAAATCTAACAATAAGATGTTTTCTATTTATTAGTAATGAACTAATTGTAGGTACAGAAAAGGGGATATTTATTTCATACGATTTAGGAGATACATGGATTGCAAAAAATAAGGGAAATGATACTTTTTCAGTTGTAAATATTATTTATAATGATAAGAAAATTTATATATCTT
>DAOTPH010000070.1:0-8605 GCA_035451765.1 Bacteroidota bacterium
AAAATCTTTTTTTGTCGCATTCTGTTCCTCAATCATTTTCTTAATCTCAGCTTTAATTTCATCATCTGTCATTTGTTTTGGCAAAAATTCCATTATAATTTCCAGTTCCTTTTGCTCTTGTTCCACTAAATCATTACGATTTGCTACTTTATAAAGCTCAATTGAATCCTTATGGTTTTTCACAAGCTTATTTAGTAATTTTAATTCATCATCGGTATTCATTTCACGTCCAGCACCGCTTTTTTGGAACTCAATAATTCCTGACCTAATTGAGCGCAAAGTTTCTGTTCGCAACTTATCTTGCGCTTTCATTGCATTTGCTAATTGTTGATTAATTGTCTCTTCAAGCGTCATTTTTTACCTCACCTTCTTTTATTTCATTCATTTCATAATCATTTTCACATTCGGGGCAATGATAATATCGCTCCCATTCATCTGATTCCTTATTTTTTCTAAAATGTATTTCAATATAATAATTCCCACAATTTGGACATTCGATATTTACGGGTTCATAATTTGTTAAATAATCACAATTTGGATAGTTCGAACAAGACCAGAATTTCTTTTTTGTTTTACGGGAATATCTTTCCATAAGCTCACCCTCGCCGCATTTGGGACATTTTACGCCTGTTGTTATTGGACGCGTACCTTTGCAATTTGGATAATCTATGCACCCATAAAATTTGCCATATTTTGAATCGCGAATTACCATATCCTTACCACAGACAGGGCATTTAATTCCTTCAGCAATCTGCAGTTCAGCTTTTGAGTCATCGCCTTTTGCTTTTGGAAGAGGTTGAGTATAATCGCATTCAGGATAATTTGAGCATCCAAGAAATCGCCCACGCTTCCCTACACGGACTACAAGCGGAGAACCGCATTTTGGACATTTCAAATCGCTATTTTCATTATGATCGGCTTGCGCTTTTTCTAATGTTTTTGAAAAAGGTCCGTAAAATTCATTCATTACTGCTAAATAATCGGTTGTTCTTTGTGCAATTTTATCCAAATCTTCTTCCATACGGGCAGTAAATTCTGTATTAAAAATATCATCAAAATGTTTAACTAGCGCATCATTAACTTCAAAGCCAAGCTGAGTAGGTTTCAATACCTTCGATACTTGCTCAATATAGCCACGGTCGATAATCGTTTTAACTATTGTCGAATATGTGCTTGGTCTGCCGATACCCAATTCATCAAGCTTTTTGATTAAGCTTGCACGATTAAATCTTGCAGGCGGTTTTGTGAATGCTTGCTTAGATTCTACTTTTTTCAAATTGAATATATCACCAACCTTTATATTTGGTGGAAGCATTGCTTGTTTTTCATCGTCATTTTCATCATCTGTATCTTGGCTTTCTTGGTAGAGCTTCAAATATCCGTCAAATTTGATTACTGACCCGGTTGCGCGGAACTTCAAATCTTCTGCCTCTATTGTTAATGTAGTTTGCTCAACCTTTGCATTGCTCATCTGCGATGCTAAAAAACGTTGATAAATCAATTTATATAATGCAAATTGATCCTTATCCAGATATTTTTGCAATTCATCCAATTCAAATTCTAATGTTGTGGGTCTAATTGCCTCGTGGGCATCTTGCACATTTTGTGATTTTGTATCATAAACAGGCGGTTTTGAAGGTGCATACTCTTTGCCAAAATTTGATTTTATATATTCAGAAGCAGCTGCTTGTGCTTCAGGACTTATTCGTACCGAATCGGTTCGCATATATGTAATCAATCCAATATCGCCGTGATGCCCTAAGGATACACCTTCATATAATCGTTGAGCAATCGACATTGTCTTTTCATTAGAAAATCCGAGTTTCCGATACGCTTCTTGTTGCAATGTGCTTGTCGTAAAGGGTGGTGCGGGTTTCCAAAATATTTCCTGGACTTTTTTATCTGCAACTTTGAATTCTTTAATTTTTTTAATTTGCTCGACTATTGCTTGAGCTTGCGCTTCATTTTTAATATAGTGTTGTTCAGATAATTTTTTGATTAATTTTTCAGTTTCTTTATCGTTTCCACCGCGTTTCGAGCCTGATGGATTTGTAATCTTTTTATTTTGGAATGCAATTAGCTCTGTTTTTAATTTATCAATATCATTATTTTTAAAATATGCAAATATCCGCCAAAATTCAATTGGGTCAAACTTTTCTATTTCCCTTTCACGTTCGCAGATCAATCGTAAAGCAACAGATTGCACTCGTCCTGCCGAAAGTGTGCTGTCATATTTCCCGACAAAATAATTCGATAAAAATGGCGATACTTTAAAACCAATAATCCTGTCCATTACTCGGCGTGCTTGCTGACTCATTACCAATGCTTCATCAATATCGCGTGGTTCATTTAATCCTTTTTGTATGCCTGATTTTGTAATCTCATTGAAAATTATACGCTGTATATTTTTATTAACCTTCGCTACTTCCTCGGCAATATGTGCTGCGATTGCTTCGCCTTCCCGGTCAGGGTCAGTTGCAATAAGTACATCGTTAGATTTTTGAGCGGTTTGCTTTAATTTCTTCACAATTTCAGATTTGCCTTTTAGCATTTCATATCTTGGTGTAAAATTATCCTTGATATCCACACCAAACTGATATCTAGGCAAATCTTTAATATGTCCCACGGATGCCTCAACAATGTATTTCTGCCCAAGATATTTATTTATTGTTTTTGCTTTTGATGGGGATTCAACTACCACAAGTGTTTTGCCTTTGAAATTATTCTCCTTGCTTGTTATTTTATTTGCTTGTTTTGTATCTTTTTTCGTTGTTTTCACATCATAACTTAATTAGTGTTGAAAAATTTTTAACAAAATAAAGACTACAAAATTAAAACTTTCGTGTAAAATTGGTCTGCTGACGTTCGGCAATATATTAAAAAAAGAAATTAAATTTTATTAATAAAATGTAATAGGAATATTTTTATTTTCTAAAAGATTATTAATTTTGTAAATGTATTATTTCACAATTGGAGAAAAAAATGGCTCATAGAATTCTTGAAGATTGCATTAATTGTGGTGCCTGTTTGCCTGAGTGCCCAACAAATTCAATTTCGGTGGGTGATGATATTTACGTTATAGATGAAAGTACTTGTGTCGATTGCAAAGGTTATTATGATGAACCACAATGCGTCTCAGTGTGCCCCGTTGATTGTATAATTGAAGTTCAATAACATCATACTAATAAATCCCGTTTAGAAATCATACACAGCAGATTCACTGCAACGGGTATATCGCAAAATTAGCTCAATTTTCCAACCTCTCTTTCAAATAAACAACTTAGAAAGAGAGGTTTTTTATTTAAAAAATTTTTGTAGTAGTTTGCAACTTTTTTGCAATTTTTCAGTTACATATTATAGTAAAATTTTTTACTTTAAGGATTTTATATATGAAAACAAATTTATCTCAAAAAGTTTGGGTGTTTGCTTTGTTTTTAGCCCTAGTGGGATTTATGATTTCCTGCAAAAATAATCCTAATCCTGTTGAACCAAATCCAAAAGCAGATATTACCGAATACTCAGGAATTGTTATCAATGAGAATAATGAACCAATTGAGGGAGCAGTAGTAATAGTTGTTGATAATGGTAAAATCATTTGCTCTGACACAATACAAGAGGATGGTACTTTTAAATTAACTAACTTGCCAAAGGAAAAAGGGTCATTAATTATCCAAGTATTTCATTTTCAATATCAGAGTTATAAAGGAAAACTGATAGACAAAATTAACGCAAAGGATTTTAATTATATTATTAAAATTCTCTTAAAAAATTGCGATTGTTGCACGGGGTCATTCACCTTTTATGTAAAAGATGCTCCCGAGGGTAATGCTCTTGAAGGAGTAAATGTTAAATTAACATTTGGAAATAAACCCGTCGATATTAAAAAGACAAACGAAGATGGTCGAGTTGTTTTCGAGAATTTGTGCGAAGGTGATTATTCGGTTTTGATTGCAAAAGATGGATACCAAGTCATAAAGGATCTATTACATCTTGGAGTTAATCAGAATATCGAAAAAACATACTATTTTGGAAGAGATAGTATAAGATGTTGCGCTTCTCTCAAAGTGCTTGTTCGTGATGATGCCACAAAGAAGGCACTTGAAAATGCAGAAGTAAGGTTAAATAGCACTAATAACAATTTTTCTCAGACCAAAAAGACTAATGTTAATGGCAGCGTATTATTTGAAAATATTTGCGAAGGTGATTATTGGATTCGAGTTGCCCTTGAGAATTACCAAGTAGTTGAGCAAAATTTGAAAATTAAAGATTGCGAAACAAAAGTTATTGAGGTCCATTTAACAAAAGTCGCTCAAAGAGATACTTGCTGCGATAATAGGGTTACAATAACTTTTAAGAACAATCATAATGAGTTAATTAATGGAGCTACTGTAAAATTGTGGTTTGGAGGACAAAATATCAAGACAAAAACATCGGAAAATGGCAAAGTAGTTTTTGATGGATTATGCACGGGCAAGTATGAAATAGGAATAGATCGTGATGGTTATAAACACACTGAAATGAACTTCATAGTGGGATGCCATCAAGCTTTAGAGCTTTCAAAAGTTTTAGAATTGAATTCAGTCGATAGTTGTTATTCTGCTATAATGAAAATTACTGTCCGTGATAATAATAAAAATCCAATATCGGGTGCAAGGATTGTCATAACTTCAAATGGTCAGTCTTGGGATGGATACACTGGTGATGAAGGATATTTTGCAAAAGAGCATTTAATAGCACCTGCAACTTATACAATAGTTATTAGCAAAGATGGCTATCAATCGATAACCTTCGAGTGGAAATTTGAACATTGTAAGACCTATACAAAAGCAGTTATTCTGCAGTGAGATATTATAATAAATAAATAATTTTTCATAATACACCGTTTATTTAATAAATTTTACTTGCAGAATCAAAAGGGGAGCCAAAAGGCTCCTTTTTATTATAATATATATTCTGCTTGTTGAGGAATAAAAGGAATTTTGTTGCAAAAGCACTACTGCGGGTGATTGAACCCACTACCTTAGTAGTGGGTTCATATAGTAGAACTGTATGCGAAACTCCCTTTTTTCTTATTCGTGCGATTTAATCTCGAAATCAATAATTTGATAGCCACGAATTGATTCATCAGCTGCGAAAAAAGCCCCAATAAGTACAAGTATCATACCCATTATAAAAAGAATTACACTTCCACGAATTAAAAAGAGGCTTTCAGCAAATGAATTAATTCCAATAAAAAATGAATTAATTACAAATACAGCAATTGCTAATGAATAGCAGACAACCGCATTCCGCACAAGCTTGAATCGAAGTAATAATTTTTCTAATTGAATTGATATACTTCGCAAGTGTATTTCGTCACTAAAATCCATTTCATTTGAACCAGCAACATCATAAAATTTACGCTTTTCATCATTCAATAAACGAATGCGATTTACAATAGCTGAGTATTTATTATTCATACCCAGGAGCAATAAGCCGCAAGCATTAATCATAACTCCGGGAGCAAGCATTGATTGAATTAAACTAACGATAGAAAATTCTAATTGCATTTTAAAATCCAAAAAGTACTATAAACGATTTAAAAATGAATTAAATTTTATTAATATTATTGAATTAGTAATTTTAATTAATTTTGATTTTTAGAAAAATTGAAAAATAATGATAACATTAAATGTAAATATCGATCATATTGCCACAGTAAGAAATGCCCGAGGTGGTGTAGAACCTGACCCAGTTGCAGCAGCAATCATAAGTGAATTAGCAGGAGCAAGTGGTATTGTATCGCATTTGCGGGAAGACCGCAGACACGTAAATGAACGCGATGTGCACCTGCTGCGAGAAGTAATTCAAACAAAATTTGACCTTGAAATGGCTGCTACCGATGAAATTATCGCAATTGCACTGGATTTGAAACCAGATCTTGTGACTATTGTACCTGAGAAACGTCAAGAACTCACTACTGAAGGTGGTTTAGATGTGCTTGCGAGTTCAAAAAAATTAAGTGAGATGACAAAAATGATGCACGATAAGGGGATTAAAGTAAGCTTATTTATTGAACCGAATGTTATGTCAATTGAGCAATCAATAGGTGTTGGAGCTGATATGGTGGAATTGCATACAGGATTTTATGCAAATGCAAAATCTAAAATGGAACGTGAAGAGGAATTAGGCAATTTGATTGCTGCATCAGAATTTGCTTTTCAAAATGGATTGAAAGTTGCTGCTGGGCATGGACTCAATTATCAAAATACCCAGCAAATTTGTAAGATTCCCCATATCAATGAGCTAAGCATTGGCCATTCAATTATTGCCCGTGCTGTTTTTAAAGGTCTTGAACAAGCGGTTAAAGATATGCTGGAATTAATTAGAAATAGTGAAAGAAAGTAATATAAAAATAAAATTATATATAAAAACTTTTTAAACGCGATTTTTTAAATTTTTTCTTTTAGGGTTTTAAAATGAAAAGGTTATTTTTTACAATCATTTTTTTGGTTTTACTGTCTGCAACAATTGAAGTTTATTCTCAATCATTGCAATCAAAGGACTTAGCAATAATAATTAATGCCGAAGTATCAGATGTTCCATCCCCCTCAATAAAATTGAAATGGACAAATTATGGATATGCATCAAATTATCAAATTTACAAAAAATTGAAAGAACAATCCAGCTGGGGCAATGCAATTGCGACTGTTGATAGCACTGTCTCTGAATGGACAGATTATAATGTGAGCAAAGGTACAGCTTATGAATATCAAATTCTTGGAACTGGGAAAAAACTTATAAAAATCAACGATACTACAAAAGGTTATTTGCCTTTTACTGCTACAGGGTACATTTTATCCGGGGTTGAGACAAATCCCGAGCGCGAAGTTGGAACAGTATTGATATTAATTGATTCTACAATGATGGAATCCCTTACCACTGAGATTAATAGATATATTCAAGATTTGCAAGATGAAGGCTGGGATGTGATTGCCCAATATGTTCATCGTACAGAGCAATTTGATGGAAATGAAGTTAAAAAGAATAAACAACTAATTACTAATACTTATCGAGATCATCCTGATTTAAAATCCATTGTTTTGATCGGTAGAGTTGCCGTACCATATTCAGGTAGATTAAATCCTGATGGTCACGGAGATCATATTGGCGCTTGGCCAGCGGATATGTATTATGGAACTGTGAATGATGATATGTTTTGGACAGATAAAACCGTTAATGATACATCTGCGAGTTATCCAAAAAATCGTAATGTCCCAGGAGATGGCAAGTTCGATCCATCAGCACTTGGTGGAATAACCTATGTCAAATTTAGCGTTGGCAGAATAGATTTCTATGATATGCCATCATTCTACGATTCATCTTATGCCTATCCGGAAGCGGAACTAGTTCGCAATTATTTAAATAAAAATCATAAATATAGAGTAGGCGAAAATCAACCCATTTGGCGTGGCTTGATTGATGACAATTTCGACGCTACATCTTATCCTGAAGCATTCGCATCTACCGCTTGGCGAGCATTTGGGACATTTTTTGATATGGATAGCATTAAGACAGTGGATTGGTTTACAACTCTTGGCACTGATAGCTACTTATGGGCTTATGGTTGTGGGGGTGGCTCACCAACAACCTGTGGTGGAATTGGAAGCTCTTATGATTTTGTTAAAAAGCCTGTGAAAGCCACATTTACTATGCTTTTTGGTTCCTATTTTGGAGATTGGGAAATCAAACCCGATAATTTCCTTCGTGCACCGCTTGCATCACCACTTTCTGAAGCATTAACATGCGGATGGGCAAGCCGTCCCCATTGGTTCTTGCATTATATGAATATGGGGGATCCTATTGGCACATCCTTAGTATTATCTCAAAATAATAATGCACAATATCTTGCGAATATTTACTATCCTACTAATTATCCAAATGGAATTCTTTATATGGCAGGTTTACGCGGCGTTCATATTGCACTTATGGGTGATCCAACTCTGAAAATGTATATTGAACGCATTCCTCAACCAAAGAATTTGCAACTATCTCAATTAGAAAATGGCCATATCTCAATCAAATGGGAGGCACCTGATGTGAATAATCACTATAAATATTTTGTTTATCGTGCAAAATCTGATAATCCAACAAATTTTGTGCTTTTAAATCAAGAAGCTCTTTCTGATACTCAATTTGAAGATATTTTTAATTATGATGGCGATTTAATATATCAAGTCAAAGCAGCTAAATTGGTCACCTCTCGGAGCGGATCATTCTGGCAATCAAGTAGACCCATTGAAGGAAAATTAACAGTTGTAGGCGTTGAAAATGAATTTCCTCAGTCAACTGCTTCTTATATTGTTCAAGTATATCCAAATCCTGCCCGAGAGAATGCTACAATTAAATATATTAGCAATGCAAATGGCAATTCAAACATCCAAATTTACGATATTAATGGCAATTTGCTCAATCAATTTAAGTTTGTTTCAATTGCAAACTCGGAAAATACAGTTATTTGGAATTTAACTGATAAAAATGGAAACAGGTTGTCTGCTGGTGTTTATTTAATCAAGATATTTGATGGAATAAATATATCGGCAACAAAGATTATTATTTATTAAGA
>DAOTPH010000071.1:0-8437 GCA_035451765.1 Bacteroidota bacterium
TGTATCAATTGATTTTGCTTCTTCGATAGTAATGACGCCATCTTTCCCCACTCTATCCATAGCCTCGGCGATTAATTCACCTATTGCCATATCATTATTTGCAGAGATAGCACCGACTTGAGTAATCTCGCGTTTTCCCTCTACATTGCGTGATATTTCCTTTAATCCTTCATTAATTTTTGCTACAGCAAGGTCAATACCACGTTTAATATCCATTGGATTAGCACCTGCTGTCACGTTCTTTAATCCTTCACGATAAATTGCTTGCGCAAGCACAGTTGCTGTTGTAGTGCCATCGCCTGCTACATCACTTGTTTTAGAGGCTACTTCCCGTACCATATTTGCCCCTAAATTCTCAATTGGGTCCTCGAGTTCGATTTCTTTTGCTACAGTTACACCATCTTTTGTAACAGTTGGTGCGCCGAATTTCTTATCAATTATTACATTACGACCTTTAGGTCCTAAAGTTACTTTTACAGCATTTGCAAGCTGATCCACACCTGATTTGAGGTGGGTACGAGCATCGACATCGAATTCAATAATTTTTGCCATTTGTTCTTTCCTATTTAATTATTTTACATAATTTAAATTATCAATATTATTTATAAATATTCTGATTAATCTCTATTAGAACCGATTGCTTAAGTTATGGGCTCTAAATATTTCGTAATTGATTTCAAAATGCATATTAAATTATTCCGTCAATTTTATAGAATATTTCTTTAAGGAAATATTAAATGAAAATTTAATATGTAATTTACTTATGCACTGATATTTTATAAATTTTGTAATATAAAACATCAGAATATTTTAAAAACGATTTTTTAAAAAAAATATTTAAATAATTTTACTTTTTTTAATGAATTATATCCCATATAATAAAATAGAATTCAATAAAATTTGATAATATTGAGCGAGTTATATTATTAATTTGATTTTTCTTATCTTTGTAAATATTGATATTAGAAAGAATATTAAAAATAAAATAAAAGGAAGATATGCCATTATTAAAAATTCAAAAAGCAGCACGGCTTGCTTTGAAAGATTATATGGGATTAGAAGAATCCGAGAATTTGTTAGTTATTGCCGACCCTAAAATGCGAGAAATAGCTCTTGCAATATATGAGGCGGGAATTATTATAGCAAAAGAAGCGTTTTATATCGAAATGAGAGAACGAGAGGTTAATGGCGAGGAACCACCCGAGCAAATTGCTGATTTAATGAAAGCGGTAGATGTTGTTGTAGCGGTTACAAGTAAATCACTCACACATACAAATGCAAGGCGTGAAGCATCGAAAAATGGGGTACGTGTTGGAACTATGCCTGGAATTACTGAAGAAACTATGATAAGATGCTTAAATGGAAATATTGATAAAGTATTAGAAATTACAAAAAAAGTTCACAATGCTTTTCAAAATGTATCAAAAGTCAAAGTTTTAGCAAAGCACGGCACAAATGTCACTTTTGATACAACAAATCGGAAAAGCGTTGCAAGTACAGGAATCTTACGAAATATTGGGGAAAGCGGTAATTTGCCTTCAGGTGAGGTTTATATTGCACCGGTTGAAAATAGCGTCAATGGTATCATTGCTTTTGATGCTTCAATTGCAAATCTTGGAGTTTTAACTCATCCTGTTTATATTGAGGTAAAAAATGGTGTTATAAAGAAGATCTCTGGTCGTGGCGGTGATGCTCGCCTTTTTGGGAAATTGGTCAATCGTTATGGTGAAAAAAGCAAAACTGTTGGCGAATTTGGAATTGGTACTAATCCCTATGCTAAGGTTTGCGGTGAAATACTTGAAGATGAAAAAGTATTGGGAACAGTGCATTTTGCATTCGGCAATAATATTTCATTTGGTGGCACAATTGATGTAGCTTTTCATATTGATGGAATTATATCCAAACCAACGGTCTATTTTGATGATAAAATAATTATGGAAGATGGCAAACTGCTCCTAGAATAATAAAAAAATTAATATATTAACAATTAGTATTTTTCAAATATTAGTAATTAAAAAAAGAGGACTGCATTATCATACAATCCTCTTTTTTATATTAAATGATTATAATCAAAAAATGTCTATTCTATTCCAGAATTATCTTCAATTTCCTTGACCTTGTGTTTTTCGCGAGCAAAGATATAATACAAAGTAGGAATAACATACAAAGTCATAAGTGTTGAAACTGCAATTCCACCAATTGTTACAATACCCAATGGAGCCCGCATTTCTGCACCTGATGCACCTATACTCAAAGCCATTGGCAATATGCTTAACGCAAGAGCAGCATTAGACATAATTATAGGTTTCAATTTCGTCACAGCTGCTTCAATTAAGGCATCGTGAATAGTCATTGCTTCTTGGCGAATTAATTGATTTGCAAAATCAAGCATAAGAATAGCATTATTAACGACAATTCCTGTCAGCATAATAACACCCATAAGGGAAGTAATACCCAAATTTGTTCCTGTAATCCAGGATGCGAAAATAACACCAATTAAACCTAATGGTATAGTAAGCATAATATATAAAGGTTCAATAAAGCTTTCGAGAATTGCAGCCATCAATAAATAAGTCAAAACAATTCCAAGCAAGAACGCAAAAATAAAATCGGAAATAAGTTCTTGGAACATTTGTGATGTACCGCTCCAAGCAAAGCTATAACCAAGTGGGAAACGAACTTGATCGATTTTATCTTGAATTTCTGTTGTGACAGTTCCAAGTGGGACCCCAGGAGCGGGCGCCCCAGAAAATCTAACAGCAGTATATTTATCTTTATGCAAAATCTGTGTGGGACCTGGGGCAAATTTTACATCTGCTAAATCTCCTAGTCTAAATGTACCTGCTCGGGTCACTATTGGCATATCTTTTATTTTTTCGGGAGAATTAATTTCTGTACTATCCATAATGATAGTAATATCGTATTCATCTTTTTCACGACGAACTTTAGTTGAAGACATTCCGGCGACAGAAGAGCGCAAAGAGAGAGCAAGTTCAGTTACAGATAAACCTATATCTCCAATAACATCACGCTTTGGATATACTGTCATCTCGGGGCGTCCCGTACGAGTAGATTGGTCGAAATTGATTAATCCTGGCACATCTTTGACTTTTTTATAAACTTGGTCAGAAATTTTTTGAACTTCATACTCATTCTGCCCCATTATATAAAATTCAAGAGGTGATGTTCCTTGCTCGACACCCATACCTGCATTTACTGTAATTTTTGCATTTTTAACGTTTGCAAGTTCCTTATTTAGTATTTCTTGTAATTTCGCTTGGCTTATCTTACGATCTTCTTTTTCTTTTAATCGTACATTAATAATCGCTAGATTTGTACCAAGATTGATACGACTAGATTTACCAATATCTGAAACAATATTTACAACTTCGGGGTGTTTGGCAACAATATTCTGAATTTGGTCCACAGTCTTTGCTGTCGCGTTGATATTATATCCTGTAGGGAGTTCAGCTGTTATTGCAATACGTCCATTATCAATATCGGGCATAAATTCAAATTGGAGCTGTGATCCTAGCCCAAAGACAACTAAAACAAACGTTACTATTGTTACCCCAACTGTAATCCACGATGTTCTTTTGGATTTAAGTAATGGTCTTAAAGTTCTCTCGTAAAGATTAATGAAAAGTTGATCAATTTTATCAAGCGAAGTTCTAATTTTACCCTTCTTTATCTCTTTGTCAGGGATTAGTAAAGCGCTAAGCATTGGGGTCAATGTAAATGAATAAAGTAATGAGAAAATTGTAGTGAATGTTGCAGATAATGCTAATGCTTTCAAAAACTGCCCTGCGATACTTGTAATATTTGCAAGAGGAATAAATACAACGAGGTTAGTTAATGTGGAGGCTAATACTGCAACAAATACCTCGTTTGTACCGATTTTTGTTGCATCTGACGTTTTATAGCCCATCTCTTTATATCGAAAGATATTTTCTATAATAACAATAGAATTAGCCACCAAAACCCCAATTGTGACGGAAATTCCCATTAAAGTTAATACATTTAAATCCAATCCGAACATAGGATAGAATAAAAATGATGAAATAATCGAAGCAGGCATAGTAATTGCAGCAATTAACGTTGTCCTCCAATCATGCAAGAAGAAGAATATAACCAACGCTGTAATTAGAATACCAAGATAGATATTCGAAAGTGTATCACTTTGTGTGTTTCTGACAAATTTTGCACTTTCTCTTATTATGTCGATACTAACACCAGGGGGAAGAGCTGCTTTAATGGTTGGAAGTCTTTTAACAATTTCATCAACAACATCAACAACATTTCCATCTGGACTTTTTATTACACCAATTCTAATTGCATTGTCATAAAGTATCTTTTTACCATTATCAAAAAATACTGATCTTTGGGTTATCTCCTTCCCTGCATCCTCTACTCGTGCAAGCTCGCGTAATCTTTTTGCACCTGTTGGTGTAGGTATCACTGTTTCTTCAATTGTTTTTATAGAATCATAATCGTATTGGCCTTTTAATCTGACAGAATATTCTTGATTCCCAATATTATATGTTCCACCAGGTATATCCATATTCTGCGCTCCTAAGGTTTGCATTAATACGGGCAACGAAAGCATATTTTCGTACATAGTTTGTTTGCTCATAACAACCCGTATTTCTCGTTCCTGCCCGCCATTGATTTCTACATCTGCAACACCTGAAATCTGTGAAAGCATATCCTTTACCTGATTATTTGCTATATCATAAAGATCTCTAGGATCCATATCGCCACTTAATACAATATCTGCTACCGATTGCGCACGAATATCAACTTTTTGTACTATTGGTTTTTGAGCATCATCAGGTAAATCATTTACAATCTGATCTACTTTGTCTTTTACCTCTTGATTTGCTACATCAATATTTTTATTGAGCACAAATTCAATCATTGTGATAGACACATTATCTAAGCAATATGAATTGATTGTTTTGATTCCTTCAATTGTCGAAATAACATCCTCAATTTTATCTGTCACTAATGTTTCGACTTCTTTTGGAGTTGCCCCTGGATATACTACCTGTATTGTTACATAAGGAATTTTAACATCGGGCATCAAATTCGATTGCAATCCTCTGAATGCAAGGAAACCAAATATTATTAGGACAATCAAAATAACGGTAATCATTACAGGTCGTTCTACTGCTAAATCAGCAATTTTCATCCCTTCCTCCTAATTTTGATACGAAATTTTGCTTCCTTCACTAAGCAAATTGACACCTTCAGTGATTACTTTATCTCCTGGATTTAATCCCTTAAATATCTCTACTTTATCTCCTCGGGATTGTCCAATTTTTACTTCCTGCATTTTTGCTGTGTTTTCTATTGCTAAAAATACATAATACTTGCCTCCTTGCTGGATTAATGCACTCCTTGGGACTACAATTGCATTAGGATTTATATAGTAGGGAATTAAAACATCCATTGTCATTCCCACATATAATTCTCTATTTTTATTTGGAAATTCTGCCTCAACCTTGAATGCCTTACGTGTTTGGTCCTGAGCCAAAGAAATTTCGCTTATCTTTCCAGAATATGTTTTCCCATTTTTTTCTATTGTCACATTCATTCCATTTCTTAAGTGTGGCAAATCTTGGTCAGAAACCCAAAATACAGCTTTCATTCTGTCAATTTGTGCGACTGTAAATAACTTATCACCTGCTCTTACTTTTTCACCTTCTTCATAAGGTATTTCTACAATAGTGCCTGAAATTGGTGATTGAACAAATAGCATCTGCTGAATTGATTCATAATTTCTCTTTGCAACTAGATATTGAGTCTCAATATTATCAAAATTCTGCTGTGATGTTTCGCCTGCTTCAAGTAATGCTTTCATTCGCTCATACGTTTTTTTGTAATTTTCATAAGAAACCTTTGCTTGTTGATACTGCAGTGTAGGATTATCTAATGGAAATTGCACCACTACCTGATTTTCTGCAACACGGCTTCCAACTCGAGCTTTAACTTTTTCTATCTTATCGGCAACCATTGATGTGACTGTTGCTTGCTTCGAACCCATTAATGAGGAAAGGTAACTTAGTGTTAAAGTTAGTTCCTCAGGTTGAATTTCCTGAATTGTTACAGGCACCCCTTCTTTTTGATGAATTGTTTCAATACTTTGTTTCTCCTCGACTTTGTTCTTACCACTATTTCCACAGGATTGCAAGAAAACCGTCAAACTTAGTGCTATAAGCGTTAAAAACGTGAATGATATTATTCTTTTCTTCATTATTTTATAACCTATTTTTTTATTCATTAATATTTAAATATTTAGGGTCAATCGTTCCTGTCAAGTTATCTAAATCGTTAATAATTGTGATAAACTGATAGACCGATTGCATATAATTTGTTTTTGCTTGACGTAAGGCTAAATCAGCATTTTCAATTTCAAGCTGATTGCCTGTACCCTCTTTATACCTTACCTCAGATATTTCATAAGCTCGTTGAGCAAGTTGAATATTTCTGTTTTGTGCATCAATATTAGTTTGTATCTTTTTGATTTCTATCAACTTGCTTTTAATTTGAGCTGCAATATAATCTTTAAATTGATTGATTGATTCATCTGTTTTCTTTACATTAATAGTTTGTTGTTCAATACGTCGCTCTTTTCTTAATCCATTGAAAAGATTAATAGAAAGACTTACTCCCACTACAGATTGACGATAATTCATAAAATTTAAATCGTTTGCTCCGCCCAAAAAGCCATAATTTGCGAAAAATGCAAGTGTTGGATAATAATTTGCTCTTTCAATATCAATCATTGCATTGTCGAACTCCCGTTTGATATTTAATGTGTTCAAATCAAAATTATTTTTCATCGCAATATCGATATATTCCTGCTCGCTTTTCAACTCGGAGGGATTATATTCTATTTCACCTTGCAATGTAATATCTTCTGTTTGTGGAATTCCAATAAGCAATTTGAAGTTGTTCTTTATTGATTCCAAATTGCTTTCCATTTGCAAAACAACAGGGCGTATATTTTCGACTTGGACCTCAGCTCGCAATGCATCAAATTCTGAGACCATACCCTGAGCCCTCAATGCTTGCACATTTTTGAGATTATCCATTGCATTTTGCAAACTTTGACGTGTTATATTCAATACTTCTTGACTAAGCAATACACCATAAAAAGCTTTTTGGGTATTTAAAGTTGTGCTTGCGATTTTGCCTTTAAGTTGCTCTTCAGCTAAATTACGGTAAATCCCTGATGTACTAATCCCCTGAATTACTGAATAATTGAACAATACTTGTGTAAGCTGAAATGTAGCGCTATAATTATTTGCAAGCGAAAATGATTGCAATTTTGTAGCCATTGGTAAATATTTTGCATTATTAGTCGGAATGACATTCTCTTTGAATAATACACTATAAACTGAATTATTCAGCATTGCAGTAAAATCGGGGAATGGCATCTTAGGTTTTTCGACATAGTGTGTAAAGGATCCCGACAAATCCAAACTTGGATAAGCATATCCATAAGCTTCGAGTATTGCTTGCTTTGCACGATCTACTTCTAACTTTGCAATTTTTATATCTGTATTATTCTTTATTGCAATTGAAATTGCAGAATCGAGTGTCAACTCTCGCGCAGTGCTTATAGAAAATTGCAAAGCTATTGCAATAACTGGAATTATAGCAAACTTTACAATTTTTGTTATTATTTTTCTCATAACCAAATGTATTTTATTTAAATTAAGTCAATATTTTCGTCACACAATTCCTTTCGATAATTATCTGTTATGATTCCCTTTAAAAATATATCAAATATACTTTTCAAAGTATCATTCATACTCATTGGCAATACTGATATAATATCTGGGGTCATTATATTATCAATTGAAAACAGAAATATGTAGTATATCAAATCAACATTAATATCATCGCGAATAAATCCCTTTGATTGCCCGTACTTGAAAATTTTGAAAAATTCCTCTCTCATTCCTACTACTCGAAATGCTCTTATATTTTCCCATATATCGGGATAATATCGCTTTAAATCAGTCATTATTTGCTTTGTAAAATTGTTCAAAACATCGCTAATTACTTTCATCAAATGCTGGAATACATAAATAAAATTGTCTTCAGAACCTTCGTCAATCACTGTGTTCAATTTCTGTACTTCTTGCTGTATTGTGTCCATTAAATTTAGCAATACATCTTTTATCAATTGCTCCTTACTTGGAAATACTTCATAAAGTGTGCGCTTGCTGATGCCTACCTCCTGGGCAATTAGGTCAGTATTCACATTCCTTAATCCATTTTGGCAAAATAACCCAATTGAATTTTGAATTATCCTCTCTTTTAAATCTACGTTCATTAATAAAACTAATAAAACTTAAACTATAAAAAAAAGTTTTAACGATTATTTTTGAAAATTGTTTTTTTATAAGTAAATATTTTTTCGTTT
>DAOTPH010000072.1:0-3062 GCA_035451765.1 Bacteroidota bacterium
GCTTTGCCTTGCATATAAAGCAAGAGATAATCGGGGCTACCAGTTTTGGAATCGGTGCCGCTCATATTAAATCCGCCAAATGGATGGCTGCCCACCATTGCACCTGTGATTTTGCGATTGAAATATAGATTGCCAACGTGGAAATCACGTTTTGCTTTGATAATTTTTTCGCGATTTACTGTGCATACGCCACCTGTTAAGCCATATTGAGTATTATTTGCGATTGCAAGAGCTTCATCGAAATCTTTCGCACGTAATACAGCAAGGACGGGACCGAAAATTTCTTCCTGTGAAATACGTGAATCAGGAGCAACATCGGTGACTATTGTTGGTTGAATGAAATAACCTTGGCGATCTAATTTATTTCCACCGACGACGATTTTGCCTTCTTTTTTAGCAATTTCAATATATTCAAGAATGGTTTTTTCTGCTGAAGCACTAACAACGGGACCGATGCGATAATTTTCTGTTGGTTCACCAATAGGCAGAGCCTCAGTTGCCTTGATTAATTTGTCGAGGAATTCATCATAAACTTTATCATCAACGACGACGCGGGAACAAGCAGAGCATTTCTGCCCTTGGAAACCATAAGCTGATGTAATTGTGATATTTACAGCTTCATCCAAACAAGGAGCTTCGCTATCAATAATTAAAGTATCTTTGCCACCCATTTCAGCTATAACGCGTTTTAGCCAAATTTGGCCTGGATGGACAATAGCAGCACGTTCGTAAATGCGTTTGCCTACATCGACTGAACCTGTAAAAGAAATAAAACGTGTTTTCGGATGATCAACAATATAATCACCCGTTTCACTACCGCTTGCAACAAGGAAGTTAAGCACACCTGCAGGGAGACCAACTTCTTCCATTATCCGAGCAAAAAGATAAGCCATCATAGGAGCATCAGAACTGGGTTTCAGTACCACAGTATTGCCTGTAACAATGGCAGCTGCGGACATACCTGCCATAATTGCAAAGGGGAAGTTCCAAGGTGGAATTATAACGCCGACACCAAGAGGAATATAGCCATATTCAGAAAATTCACCTGGAAGAGAAGAAATATCAGCGCCTCTCATATAGCGAAGCATTTCACGTCCATAATATTCAAAGAAATCAATGCCTTCGGAGACATCGCCATCGGCTTCTGCATAATTTTTGCCGACTTCTTTAATCATCCATGCATTAATTTCATAACGATGTTTGCGAACATATTCTGCGGCTTTGAAAAGAAATTCAGCTCGTTCTACGGGTGGAAAATTTCTCCACCATTTAAATGTTTCATAAGCAGTATTTATAGCAAGCTCAGCCTGGTCGGCACCGCTTTTTTGGAATATACCAACAACTTGGTCAGGATTTGCAGGATTGATTGATTTGGTTTTTTTCTCAGAAAATATTTCTTTTCCGCCAATTATATTAGGATATTCTCGTCCTAGCTTACTTTCAACTTTCGAAATGGCATCTAATTGTTTTTTAACATTATCAGGATTAGAAAAATCGATATAGGTTTGATTTGAAAATGGGATCATAATAACCTCAAATAAAATAATGAAATTTATAAAAAGTGCAAATTAAGTATAATCGAAAAAATACGAACTATTGTATTATTTTATTTTTTGCTTCTGATTTCTTTCAATTAAGTATTATTACGTAAATTATTATTAATATTTTTTATTAATTTTGTAAATAAATGATATTTTGTATGGTATATAATAGACGAAATATAGGAAAGTCTAAAAAAATTTTTAATTTACTTTCTATCTTATCTATTATTTTTGGACTTATTAGTGTTAATAATGGGCAGATTTATGCGCAGAGTGCGGAAAATGTAGGGATAGGAACAAATAGTCCTGATAATTCTGCAATTTTGGATTTAAATGTTAGTTCTATGACAACTAAAAGGGGTTTATTGATACCTCGGGTGACTGCGGCGCAACGCAATTCAATCGCAAATCCTGCAACGGGGTTGATCGTTTATGTAACAGATGATAATAATTTTTATTATAATGCAGGAACCCCTGCAAATCCAAATTGGATAGCGTTGATTTCAGCAGTTGCGACTATTTCGTTCGATAAAATAGCGACGGGAACCAATACATCAGCAACAATGACGGTGGGGAATGGGGCGGCATTGCTATCATCGGGTACGGGATACATTCAAGCAAATAGATTTGTGGGAACTGGATCAACGAGCGATGCAGTCGACTTGGCAACGGGAGAGACTAATGGTATCTTACCTTTATCAAAGGGTGGAACAAATCTATCAGGAATACCAACAAATGGACAACTGCTAATTGGAAATGGAACGAATTATTCATTGAATACTTTAACAGCGGGTACGGGAATAAATATTACAAATGGTAGCGGAACAATTCAAATTTCGACTGTTTCAAATGCTATAGACCATAATGCATTATTAAATGTGCAATTGGCGGGAAGTGGAGTTCAATATGGGCATATATCAGACCAGGTACAAACAATAGCAGGGGCAAAGACATTTTCAAGCAATATTACAGCACCAACATTTACATCGACTATATCTACAGGGACAGCGCCGCTTACAGTCAATTCTACAACTTTAGTAACAAATTTAAATGTGGATTTATTAGATGGTCAAAATGCATCGGATTTCTTACAAACTGTAAATGTAGGCGATTTAACAACATCTACTACTGGTGTTACTATTTCCGGTGGAACGGGTGCAGTAATTGGAACAGGGGCAGCAGTTAATATTGCGACAGCAAGTGCTACAGAAACGGGATTATTAAGTTCTTCGGATTGGAATACATTTAATAATAAAGAAAATGCGCTTACATACACAGCACCATTAAATAAAACGGGGAACACGCTTTCGATAAATAAAGCGAGTGGGACATCAGATGGATATTTAAGTAAAGAAGATTGGACGACATTTAATGGGAAGGAAAATGCATTAACATTTAATATGCCGCTAAGTCGAACGGGAAATGCAATATCGATAGGACAAGCAGGGGTAAGTGCAGATGGATATTTAAGTTCTTCGGATTGGAATACATTTAATAATAAAGAAAATGCGCTTACATACA
>DAOTPH010000072.1:3162-8350 GCA_035451765.1 Bacteroidota bacterium
TATGCCGCTAAGTCGAACGGGAAATGCAATATCGATAGGACAAGCAGGGGTAAGTACAGATGGATATTTAAGTTCTTCGGATTGGAATACATTTAATAATAAATTAGGAAGTGGAAGCGCGGCGGGTGGAGATTTAAATGGAACATTCCCAGATCCAACTGTAGCGAAATTGCAGGGCAAAACTGTATCGTCTTCGGCGCCATCAAATGGACAAGTATTAAAATGGAATGCAGCACAATCACAATGGGAACCTGCAAATGAGGGTGCAGGTGGGACTGTAACATCGGTTGGTCTATCATTACCTTCAGAATTTACTATAACGGGATCACCAGTTACAACATCGGGGACATTGACAGGACAATGGGCAACTGAAAATCAACATTATATATTTGCTGCTCCTATCAATACGTCGGGGACACCATCTTTCAGATTATTGGATACATCAGATATTCCTGGATTAAATGCGTCAAAAATTACATCGGGAACACTTCCTGTAAATCGCGGTGGAAGCGGAGCAAGTACATTGACGGGTATGTTAAAAGGAAATGGAACTAATGCTTTTACAGGCATCACAGCAAAAGCCGGACAGATGACGTATTGGACTGATGATAATACGATAGGTGGGGATGATAGCTTGAGTTGGGATGCTACTAATAATAAACTTACTATTGGAGGAGATTTAGTCGTTACGGGGACAATTGATCCGAAAGCATTAATATTGATACCACAAAATTCACAGCCATCAACAACAGAAGGTGCAATTTTTTATGATAATAATGCAAAAAAATTGAAATTACAGACAAATTCAGGTACAGAAACTATCGTTTCGGGTGCGGTATCGGGAAGCAACTGGTCATTATCGGGAAATAGTGGAACAGATTCAACTACACATTTTCTTGGGACATCAGATGCTCAAGCATTGATTTTAAAAACTAACAACTCCGAAAGGATTCATATTTCAAAAGAAGGTAAGGTCTTAATTAATAATCCAACAAATACAGCGGATTCAATTCAAGTTTCTATATCAGGCGATACACGAATTGAGGGGGATCTTGTTGTAACAGGTAAAATTGACCCAAGTACAATAGAAATGATACCATTAAATACAATTCCTTCTCTACCTCAAGCTGGTACAATCTATTTTGATAATACATCTAAATCTTTAAATGTTTATAATGGGACTAAATGGAGCGAAATGTCAAGGGACCCAATAGTAGCAAGAGCATATTTAAGCAGTGATAAGACAATTCAAAATATTACTGAGACAAAAGTAAATTTCGACCAAATATCATTTGACCCTTCAAATTCATTTTCTGATGGGAAATTCGTAGCACCAGTTGCAGGGTATTATCAGATTAGTACCACATTATGTACACGTCTTCAAAGCAATACAACAAATTATACTGTATCAATCGTGAAAAAAAATGGTTCAGAAATTGGGCGGGGAACAATTTATGCACCGACAACGAATCCTACTTCTAATTTAAAGAATAATACGGCGACGGTAAATGATATTATTTATTTAAATGCAAATGATTATATTGAAATATATATCTACGGCAACAATAATGGCAATTCATATACATTATTTGGGGGTTCATCATTGACTTATATTTCAATAAATCTTATCAAATAAGTGAAATTATAAAATTTAATTAAAGTAGCTAATTGATGATAAGTAATAAGATATATAAGAAACAACTTAACCTATATATTTTTCAATCATTTGAGAAATTAAATAGGTTTTTGTTTATTATTCTATATTTATTATTATTAACTAATCATTTAAATGCTCAAACTGAATTTTTTATAAACCAAAATGCTATTGTCAAAGTATCGCAAAATGCAAAAGTCAGAATTAACGGAAATCTAACAATTAGTTCAGGCGCGGTTTTGACTCAGGAAGCAAATAATATCATAGAATTAACAGGCGATTTTGAGAATAATGGAACTTTAACGAATTCAAATGATACAATATTATTTACAGGGAATTCAGACCAAAATATTAAAGGAACTCAACTTACTACCTTTAAAGTCTTTTCAATAAATAAAACATCAGGGAAAGTTAGCCTTTTAACACCAACTCGTATAGAAACTTCACTACGTTTTATATCCAATTCAATTTTCGATTTAACGACAAATGATTTGACAATTAGTCCCTCTGCTAAAATATACTCGGATGATGGCTTAACCGAGGATTATACTACATTTTCAGCAAATAAATGTATTGTAAATTCGGGAAGTAGCTCAAATCCATTGCAAGGTGGATTTTTAATAAAAGAACTACCCACAAATCCGAGTCTTCCTTATGAAATGCAATTTCCTATTTCAACTCCGAATGTATATACACCTTTGAGAATACGGATTCTTTCGAATGGAGCAACGTTTGGAAGTGCGCCCAAGTTAAAAGTTAAGCCAGTACCATTAGAGCATCCCTCTGTGGAAGTTCCAAATGTTTCACTAAAAAAGTACTGGGTTGTGAGCTCAAGCGATGTGAATTTAAATACTAAAGGTGGGGAAATATTTGGGTACTACAGTTCATCTGAAGTAGCAGGGAATGAAGGAAGTTATAAGGTGCTTTTATTTTCTCCATCTTGGAATGACGCCGAAGGATATTGGCGTATCGAACCTGGGGTGAATAATTATGTAAATTTTAATACAAAATACTGGTATTCACAGCAAACAAGCATATTAAATGGGGATTGGACAATTGGCGAAGCCAATGCAGGGCAAGCAACGTATTTTGCACGTGCAGATGGGGATTATAATAATCCAAATACCTGGTCAAAAGTTTATTATGATGGTGCAGTATCCAATACAATTCCAAATAAACGCTCGGATAGAGTGAGGATACAAAATCATACGATTACAATATCGAATTCAACTGCACCGGCTAATATTGTAGCAGTTGAAACAGGAACCGAAGGTAGAACCTCAGGTATATTAAAAATTCAATCAGACAATTTTATTACAGGTGATACTTTTAGACTTGAAAGCAATGCAAAATTATTCATAGGGCACACGCAAGGGATTGACATTGCACCTAATCTTGTCGGTGCAATCCGTACAGATATAAGGCAATACTCAAATGCTGCAATATATGGATACTGGGGCAGTGGCTCTCAGACATCGGGGCAAGGTGTTCCAGATATAATTCGTTCTTTTATTGTTGAGAAGGATCCAAATACAACCGTGGTGTTGAGTAAGAATTCATCAATAACTGATTCCCTTGTAATTAATTCTGGAATATTAGACTTGCAGACAAATTCTCTGAATGGATATACGGAAAATCGTTCAATGATTATGCGCGGTGGAGAAATGATTGTACGAGCAGATTTCCCATTGAATTATTCACCCCCTATATTAAATTTTGGAAGGATTACATTTGATGGAGCTGGAAATGCTGTTATTCCAAGTTCAGGATCTACACCTGGTGTGGTAAAATACAATGATTTATATATTAAAGGAAATCGAGCTGGAAATATCACATTTCAAACAAGTGGAGAAATTAGAATAAAGAATTTATTCGATATTTCGGGATTGAATTTTGGTAGCGCAGCGTATGGATTCCAAACAGCGGGTTCCACTGTTAGATTTCTTAAAAATGGTGACCAGTCAATACCATTTCAACCCGCGTCCCCTGTGGATAGTCTAGTAAATATTAGATATTATAACTTAATAGTGGATAGCAGTGGCGTCAAAGGAATCTCAGGAACCAATTCTTCTACTTTTGTTGTATTGAACAATCTACAGATTATGGGTGGCGCGGAATTTCACCAAAATAATCCAAATATTGAAGTACAAGGAAATTGGACAAATATTGCGGGAAAATTTGTACCTAATTATTCACAAACTGTAATATTTACATCTCCCGCTGCGACAATAAATACAACAATTACAACACGTGATACATTAGATAATCCCTTTGGAAATGTTTTAATTAATGGAACAGGTGGGGTTAAACCTTCAGATAATATATTAATAAAAGGGAATTTAACTTTTACTTCTTCCTCAAATTTGATTCTGGAGAATATAAATTTATATCTTCAAAAAAATTGGATAAATAACAATGGGAATTTCTCAACGACTAACAGCAGAGTAGTGTTTGAGGGGAGTTCCCTGCAGACAATTTCAAAAACAAGTGGGAGTGAAACATTCTGGGATTTAGAATTAAATAATACTTCTAATTTAAATTTCAATTCTGTAGGTACAGCAAGTAATAATGGCTTAATTGTTCAGAATAATTTGATGCTAACTAATGGTAGAATGGATGCACGCAACAGATTTATACAAGTGAATGGACAAATTACAAGGCCAGGCGGGGGTTACATTAATTCTGCATTAAGAAGATATATCGATACTGCTTCCTATACACTTCAATATGAAGTTGGTTATGAAAAATGTTATACTCCCATTACTTTAAATTTTAATGGATCAGGAGGCACACGGGGTATAATTCAAGTACTTGCTGATACGATAACTACATCCACTTCACCAATTAGTTGGTCTGATAATACACCGAGCGATATAAATCCAACAGGCAGCCAAATAAGCCCATATAAGCATATTGCAAGGCAATGGAGTATTACAATTCCAAGCGGAAGCACATTTGCAATAGGCGATAATAGAAAATACAATGCTACAGCACATTTTATACCCGGTGCTTCACCAAATGGTGATTTGAGAAATGGCACAGATCCAACCTTGATGAATTCAGTGATGCGGACATCATCACAGTGGATTCAGCCACTTCAATATGGTACCTACCCTTATGTTGTAAAATATAATGATTCAACGCGTTTTGCGGATATGATTGATTTTGGAACAATTATGCTCGGGGAACCAGGAGTGCTATCGTTTTTTACTCGTGGAAATGGCAATTGGAATGATCCCGCAAATTGGTCGCAAGTTGTATATGATGGGGCACCCTCAAGCGTTTATCCAGGACAAAATACAAATATATTCCAGGCTTATATAGGCAAAAATCATTCGATAGTTTTAAATACAAATATCACAGTTGATACTTCAGGAATTTTTAAAGGTAAAGTGATTGTTGATTCAAGTGGTGTATTAGATTTATCTACAAACATAATTTCTGGGATTGGAGAATTTCGTTTAACGAAATATGGAACTATCAAGATTGGTGATGCTAATGGAATTAATGCATCGGGAGCAACAGGGAACGTAA
>DAOTPH010000073.1:0-8158 GCA_035451765.1 Bacteroidota bacterium
GTACCCATTATTATAAATTGGGCAATTGATATAAGCTATGGAACCTGATGAATGAATCATTTTTGAATTGTTTTTATTAACAATAGAAAATTCATCAGGATATACATACAAATTAGGTATTCTGGATGTATGGAGTTTCAATAATGGGTCACCTATCAAAGTAAAATGAAATTTGGAATAAAGAGGAGCTTCTTCATTTGCAAGCGATTTTTTTCCATAATTTACTAAATCACACACATAAACAAGATTTGAAGTAGAATCAGCAAGATTTTCTACCATTTTTTGAACTATCCATCTATTTTCATCAACCCAACCCCAGGTTGCCGATCCTACAGAACCTATAAATCCTTTATCAGGGTAAAATAAATAATCTTCATTTCGTGAGTTGATTACAGAAGGTTCTGCGTGAGCTCCTGTATTGCAAGATAAGGTAGAGAAGAAACTAAACTTAGGATAATTATTTAATCTAAATGCTTGCCAGCCATCGAAATCAAAAGACGCAGCATTAGCATGACCTAAATAATTTACCCATAAGGCACCATTATTAATTTTTTCACGTATTTCGCCACCTTGCCTTTCTGAAATGGCTTCCTGATAATAAATTTTTACCACTGAATCTGTTGTTCCACAGAATGGAGGTGATTCAATAGGTTCATCAAAAAACATATACTTAGCAAGTGAAAATCTTCTTATTTCATCAGGATTATAACCTCCCGATAAAAATAAAAAGTTTTTCATCCATGGTTCATCTGGTAATACATCATAGATTTTTAACTTTTTTAAATAATTCTCAGCATCCTTAATTGTGGATGTTGATATTCTTCCAACTCCAATATCAGGATTTAGGTCATTATCTAATAAAGAATACCAAAAATCAGATGGTGGAAAACCATATATAGGTACAAAATCTGTAGCAATTGAACTATTCATAATTTTGCGGGGGTCCCAACTTGCATTTCCAAATAATACCAAGTAATTGAGTGAGTGATTTATCCAATTATTATGTGCATATATCAAATAGTCCTTTATACATTGTACTCCTTTTTTTCCATAATTAAATTCATTATAAATATCCTCAATATCAACAGGCAGGAATGTTAATCCTGTTTTAGAACTCCGATAATGTATATAATCTTCTGTTTGATCTTTGAAATAGTTATTATAAATAACAACTACTTCTGCCTGATTGCTAAGATTTCGTAAATATGGTTTATTAACTTTATAAAGTAAAGGTTTTTCAATTTGAGATTCATCATTCAAAAAAATTATTGAATTTGGATTTTGAAGAATCAAATTTGCATTATATAAATTTTTTATTAAATTTAAGTCATTAAATGATATTATCTTAGCAAATTCATTTGATTGAATCAAATTTTCGTCGATAACTTTCTTATCTTTTTGAAAAATTAAATAATAAGCATTTTTATCTAAGAATTTTGAAGTTAGAGTGCCTCCATATTTTGTTATAAAATTAAATGCATCTTGAGCAAAATAGTTAATCTCATTAATTTCAAAAATTATTATTGAATTTGATTCTGCACTGTCAACTAAATTCTTAAAATCAGTTGAGAAGTACCAATTATGAAAGAAAATTACAGAATCAGGATTTGAATAAGGTATAATTGTTAAATGAAAATTATCAATTGTATCATAACAGATATTATTACGAAAACCAAAGAAATATAAACCTCTATCCCTTTTTTTCAATGAAATGTAAGCATTATTTTGAATTTCACTTGTAGGAAAAAATATCTGGTTATTAAGTGAATCAATTCCGACAATCCAATTGCTATGAAAATTAGGCACTTTGACCAGACATTTGTCCGTCAGATTTTCAAAGCGAGAATTAAAAAATTGAAAGTAAGCATAAGGCTTTTCTTTCCCTTTGAGAAAAATATAATCAATATTAATTTCTGCATTCCTCTTTGGATGATTTTCATTTGCTATGATTTTGATATTATTATACCCTTTTATTGTATTATCATAAGTCAAATGAATATAAAAGGAATCTTTATGAACACGTGAAAAAATTCGATTATCAATTGAATCATTATTAAAATAAAAATTAAGGTTATATTCGGGGTAAAGATTTGAACCTATTGAATTATATAAAGTGTCAGCAGATGTTTTAAAAATTACATATAAATCGAGTTCATCTCCAGGATTCAGATCTAGAAAGATATTATAAGAAAATGTAGAACCATAAGCCCAATCCCTTGCAGGTGAAATCATATCCCAATACCAACCTTCATTGTCGGAAGTATAAGTATCATAGAGTTGTTTCCCCGCATTATAATAATGTTCTTCTTCAATATGCATATCGATTGGAACTGAATTAATAAGGTTTGTCCCCTCAATATTTTGATCTATCGCATTTAATCTTTTAGATGTGGAATTTTCATCATAAGTTAGAAAAAAAGGTTCTTCTTTTGTATAATTATTAAACCAGGTTGTATCCCCTGCTGCTCGCTTCCCAATAAAATATAAAGTATCATCACTTGAGATAATTCCATCATTGTCTTTTAAATAAAAAGGATAATCATTCGCTTTATAGATTAAATTTAGTTTAGAAGAATTTTTTCCTTTCCATTGAGGTTCAAATGTTAGGATATCATTTATTGCTAGTCGAGCAATTCCATCCTTTGTAGTTGTAATTTTTACGTAATCTAAATCAGAACGAAGCCAATCAGATTCTAATATTTTTGATTTAGAAATTTCTTTTCTTTGATAATTCAGGTATTTATTATAAAGGGAAGAATCATTTGCAAGCAAGTGTAAATTTGTTAATAAAATAAAGGAAAATAGAATTTGAATTGATTTATAGCATAATTTTGTTCTCATAAAATATCAATTTTAAATATATAAGACAACTAAAAAGCAAAAAAGTTACACTTTTGACGAAAATAAATTTAATTTTCTTCAAATTGGGGTACATCGATAACTTTTCTACTTTGTTTAAAATTGCCTTTATCTCTTCTTTGCATAGCTATTAAAGCTGCAGCGAATATATCTTTCCAAGTTATATGAAAAGCTTCCATCAATTCATCGGGTTCGCCACTCATTCCAAATCTATCTTGAATACCGACAAATTCAATAGGTATAGGATAATTTTTTGAAATTACTTCTGCAATTGCACTTCCCATCCCACCGTGAATTTGATGTTCTTCTGCTGTGACAATTGCTCCACATTCTTCTGCAGTTTTAACAATAGATTCAATATCAATTGGTTTTATAGTATGCAAGTTAATTACTTTGGCTCTAATTCCTTTTCTGTTCCACAATTCTTTAGCAGCGGTTAAAGCTTCCCACACCATAATACCACAAGCAAAAATAGCAATGTCTTTTCCCTCTTGTAAAACGTTTGCTTTCCCAATTGTAAAATCATCTTCAGGTAGGGTAAATTGCGGAACAGGAGATCGACCAAATCGAATAAAAGCAGGACCGACCATTTCGCCAATTGCAATAGTTGCTTTTTTTGTCTCTTCATAGTCAGCGGGAACAATAAGGGTCATATTTGGTAATGATCGGACATAAGCGATTTCTTCGAGAGATTGGTGAGTTGCACCATCTGGACCAACAGTGATCCCAGAATGGCCACCACCGATTTTAACATTAACATTATTATAGGCAATGCTTATCCGTAATTGATCCGCATTCCTAAAGGCAGAAAAGGCGCTATAACTAGCAAAAAAAGGTATCTTGCCACTTAAAGCAAGTCCAGCTGCAATAGTTGTAGCATTTTGTTCTGCAATACCTATTGAAAAGAAACGCTCTGGAAATCTATCTTTAAAAAGGGAGGTCATAACAGAACCCGTAATATCCCCTCCTAACACTACCACATTATCAAACCGTTCTCCGAGTGTTACTAAACCTTCACCAAAACCAAATCGGGTTGGTTTTTTATCTATTAATTTAAATTCTCTCATTGTTTCTCCATTTTAGGTTCCATATTTGATGATTTGATTATTTGTTCATATTTATCAAGCTCCTTTAACGCTTGAATTGCTTGTTCTTCATTTGGTGGATTTCCATGCCATTTGTAATTATCTTCCATAAATGATACACCTTTTCCCATAAAAGTATGAGCAATTATACAAACAGGCTTTCCAAAATTCTCTGAGGAATTCCTAATAAAGCAGTTAAATGCTTCAAGCAGCTGAGTATAGCTATGTCCATCAATCTCGATAACATCGAAATTAAATGCTTTGAATTTATCTACTAATGGATAAACGCTCATAACATCCTCTACCCTTCCATCAATTTGGCAATTATTATTATCAACAATCCAGCATAAATTATTAAGTTTATAATTTCCAGCAGCCATAGCAGCTTCCCAGGTGGAACCTTCTTCAAGTTCTCCATCACCAGATAAAGTAAAAACTCTTTGGTCAGTTTTATCAAGATATCTATGGCTTAATGCCATTCCTACAGCAATTGAAACACCTTGTCCTAGAGAACCTGTTGAAGATTCAATACCTGGCAATTCCATATCGCGACCTGGGTGCCCTTGCAAACGGGAGCCAATTTTTCGCAAAGTCTTTAACTCTTCCACAGGAAAAAATCCCGCCCGAGCCAATGTCGAATAAAGAATTGGAGCTAGATGTCCCGCACTTAATACAAACCTATCACGTTTTTCCCATTTCCAATTTTGTGAGTCATATCGCATAATTCCACCAAAAAATAGCACTGACATAATATCAGCGATGCCAAGCGACCCACCACTGTGTCCTGATTTCGCAAGGTATAAGCTTTTTATAACATCCCGACGTAATTCCAGTGCTATTTCTTCAAATTCTTTTGGTTCTCTATAAGTATTTTGAAATGTTTTTTGTTGAAATTCTATCGTTAAAGGCATTTTTTATTTTTTGAAAATTTTTAATTTGCAAATTAATACTTTTAAAGATTTGAATAACGATTTAATCGTCAATTTAATAAACTAAATTGTAGAACAAATGAGTGTATCTTCTTGTCTTATAATAAAAAATGAAGAAAGAAATTTAGATAAGTGTCTTGAGTCAATTTCCAAATTTTCTGATGAGATTATAATTGTGGATACTGGAAGCACAGATAAATCTAAAGAAATTGCTACTAAATTCACAGATAAAATTTTTGATTTTAATTGGAATGATAACTTTGCAGAAGCAAGAAATTTTGCCCTTAGCAAAGCCACAAAAGACTTTATTTTTTCTATTGATGCAGATGAATATGTAGAAAATCCTGAAGAAATAAATCTTACTTTATCTAATAAAAAATCAAATACAGGTGGTTGGTTGGTAAATATTATTTCATCAGCTTATGGTGCCAATGGAAATATTGAAAAAATGCAAACAAGCTTATTGCGATTATTTATTAATCACCCAAAAATTAAATACTCAGGTATTATTCATGAACAAGTTTTTGATAGCATATCGGCATTAGGGTTAAAAATTGAAAATTCAAATATCATTTTGCAACACTCGGGATATATGCTAAGTCAAGAAGATTTTAAAAGAAAACAGAAAAGAAATATCGAATTGTTGAAAAAAGCATTAAATAAAGAACCTGAGAATTATTATTTACTCACCCATTTGGGAAAAACATATTCTGCATTGGCAATGCATAATGAAGCTAAAGAAATTTTTAAAAAAGTTATTGATAATTGCTCTGATAATGAAATCTATAAAGTAGATGCTCTAAACTATTATACGGTTCTTTTATTTGAAGAAAAAAAATACCATGATGCAATAAATTATAGTAAAAAATCTCTTGAAATTATTCCCAAACAAGCCAATGTTTATTATATAATTGGAGATGCTTATTTCCATTTAAATGAACTTGACCATGCATATTATGCATATAAAGAAGCTTTGAACTATGTTGACACGGAGGATATAATTTCAAAAATTCTTGGGCAGTATCAAATTCCAAAGGAAAATATATATTACAAAATTGGATTTGTTCTTTCGGAAATGAAAATTTATGATGATGCTATTAAAAATTTTGAAAATGGACTTAGAATAAATCCAACAGATTTTTCCTGTTTATTAGGTATTGCAAATACAGCATATCAAATGCAAAATTATGATTTAGGCAATAGTTTTTTAAAAGAAATTGAAAAAATATATCCAAATAATCCCTATGTTAAAAATTTAAGGGATAGCATAAAGCAAAATACAGAATCTCGATTACCAACAAATATAAATGAAAAGATTAAACAAAATCTTAATAAAGATCAGATTGGACAACCTCAGAAACCATTTCTTAGCTTATCCTTGATTGTAAAAGATGAGGAGAAATTTATTAAGGGATGTTTGGAAAGTGTAAAAGATGTTGCAGATGAAATAATTGTTGTTGATACAGGTTCAAAAGATAAAACATTAGAAATTGCTCGTCAATACACAAATCAAATTTATCAGATCAAATGGGCAGATGATTTTGCAGCTGCAAGAAATGAAGCTTTAAAACATTGTACTGGTGAATGGATCTTATATCTTGATGCTGATGAAAGATTAGCAATTACCGATAAGGATGCATTTTTAAACTTTTTGAAATATATACCTTCGGAAATTGGTGGCATAAATTGCTTAATTGAAAGTAATCACCTTAATTTTGATGGAGAGACTGAGGTTCATCGTGGAGGGTATCCCAGATTATTTAGAAATCTTGGTTATCCAAAAATTTATTTTCGTGGTAGAGTTCACGAGCAAATTTCTCCTTCTATATTAGAACAGGGAAAAAGTTTTATCAATTCTGATATAAAAATTGAACATTTAGGGTATAATCAAAGTAAAGAAGTAATGGAAGCAAAAATTCGTAGAAATTATAAATTGTTATTACAACACGTAAAAGAAGAGCCAACAAATGGTTATGCTTGGTATCAACTTGGGCAAACACTTGCTCAGATGAAATTAGTTAAGGAAGCCGAAGATGCTGTTAGGATGGCAATACAATGTGGCAATTTATCAAAATCAGTGTTTGCAAGCGCATCTTCCACTCTTTCTCAAATTATGGGAGGAAAAAAGAATTTCCAGGAAGCATTACATTGGGCAGAAGAATCTTTAAAGAACGCCCCAGAGCAGGTTTTTGCAATGAATTTGAAGGCTTATGCTTTGCTTTATTTGGGAAGATTTGATGAATCGCTTGAAACTTTTCAAGAAACTTTATTTAGAATAAAACAAAAGCGCGGAATACCACAAACTGGATTTGATGTTGAAATTCCCGAAGAAATAGTCATTCGAGGAATGCAAAAGGCACAAGCAAAAGATTCAAGCCTAAATTAAATATGCAATTTTATCTTATAAATAAATGAGGAAAAAGATGCAAAATTCAAATATTAATGAACTTGAAAGTACAAATCAAAAAACAATTTCTGAAAAATCTCTGTTTTCAAAAATTAAAAGTGTCCTTTATACAGCTGGACAGGGTTTAATTGAAAAAGTACTTTTATTATACTATGTCTTTAAAGATTCTGATACACCACAGGAAGTCAAATTAGCAATAATTGGTGCTCTTACGTATTTTATATTACCTTTTGATGCAATACCTGATTTTTTTGGATCTCTCGGTTTATCAGATGATCTAAGTGTAATTATGGCAGTACTAGTTCTTGCAACAAAAAATATTAAACCTGAGCATAGGAAATTAGCAAAAGAAAAATTATCTTCAATTTTTGGAAATTAAATTCATAAGAATGAATTTTCGTAGAATAAATATTATTTTACTTTTATTTATATCTACTTTTAATATTTTATATTCTGAAAATGTAAATACTCAAAAAGTTGGGAAAATAATAGTAAAAGTAAAAGGCTTAAAAAATGATAAGGGCTATGTTCGTTCTCACCTTTATAATGATCCTTCTACTTTTCCATTAGAAGCACCTAAATCAATGAAAAGAGTAGTAGTAAAATCCAAAAACAGGGAAGCTACTATAATTTTTGAAAACATCCCTTACGGATATTATGCTGTTGATATTCATCATGATGAAAATGGAAATGAAGAAATGGACAGGTCTTCTTTAGGTTATCCAAAAGAAGGATTTGGATTATCACATAATCCTAAGATATCTTTCAAAGTTCCTAAATTTGAACAATGTAAATTTACTTTGGCTGATTCGGTAAAGATTATTACAATTTATGTAAAATATTTGCCGAAAGTTTAGTTAAAAGGTGTCAATTTTGAA
>DAOTPH010000074.1:0-8116 GCA_035451765.1 Bacteroidota bacterium
ATTATATTTGACTAAGTCCTTGAAACCAACTGTGAAAGTATCCACAGGACGGTCCATAAATTCGCTCATCAATGCCACATTAAGACTTGAATCAATTCCACCACTTAAAAATGCTCCAAATGGTACATCGCTAATCATACGGATGCGGACAGAATCACGCAATAATCGCATAATTTCGTTTGTAAGCTCATCTTCGCTCCATTCTGCATAATTGATTTGCGATTGAAAAGGATTCCAATAACGCTTAATTTCAAGATTTCCCTGTAAATCTATTTTTAAATAATGTGCTGATGGCAATTTATTAATTTTTGAAAATATAGAAGAATAGCAACTTGTTGCGCCAAACGTTAGATAATTTGATAATTCATCGAAATTTATATCTCTATGATAATTTGGATATTGCAGAATAGCTTTAATTTCGGAAGCAAAAACAAAATCGCCATTATTATAATAATAATAAAATGGTTTAATACCCATTCGGTCACGAGCGGCAAATAGCTCCTTTGTTTGTTCATCATAAATTGCAAATGCCCACATACCAATCATTTTGTCAAGTATTGCCTCACCCCATTCTGCATAACCATATAAAATTGATTCTGTATCAGAATTTGAGCGGTATTGATAGCCTTTTGCCATCAATTCCCGACGCAATTCCAAATGATTATAAATTTCGCCATTGAAAACAATTGTATAACGTCCATCAGGGGTATGCATTGGCTGACTGGCATTTTCAGATAAATCCAATATTGCAAGACGACGGAATGAAAATCCACAATTGCGATTGCGAGCGAGCCATACTCCATCGGAATCCGGGCCCCTATGAAATAGAACTTCACTCATTGAATTCAATAATATATCATTGATTTCAAAGTTTGATTGATTTGTTTTATAAATTCCCGCTATTCCACACATAGAAAATTATGATAAATTAAAAATTTGCAAATTACAGAATTTCTCTTGCTTGTGCATCTGCATTATATGAACTACGAACAAGGGGACCCGATTCTACAAATTTAAAGCCCATTTTTAAGCCCTCGTCTTTGTACATTTTAAATTCGTCAGGAGTCACATATCTATCGATAGGTAAATGTTGCTTTGTTGGTTGCAAATATTGCCCGATTGTCAATATATCGCATTTATATTCAATTAAATCGTGCATTAACGCAAGCACTTCATCAGGTTGTTCGCCAATTCCCACCATAATACCACTTTTTGTCCGCAAATTATGATTTTTGAACCACAGCAATAGTTCGAGGCTCCGCTCATATTTTGCTTGTGGGCGGACATAAGGATACAATCGAGGCACAGTTTCGAGATTATGATTTAAAATATCAGGTGGATTTTGTATAATTATTTCAAACGACTCCTCATCACCTTTGAAATCGGGAATTAGAATTTCTATTGTTGTATCGGGCATTATTTTACGGATTTCTTTAACAGTTCCAGAAAATATTGTGGCTCCACCATCAGTCAGATCATCTCTATCAACCGATGTAATGACAACGTGACGCAAATTCAATTCCCTTACGGCATCTGCAACTCTCCGCGGTTCTTGCAAATCTAATTCATTAGGACGTCCAACCTTGACGGCACAAAATCCACAGCTCCGTGTGCAAGTATCTCCCAAAATCATAAATGTTGCCGTACGATGCCCCCAACATTCTGCAATATTTGGACAATCTGCTTCCTCGCAAACGGTATTTAATTTTTGCCTGTGCATCATTTCCTGCAAAAAATCGTAGTTATTGCCAACGGGTGCTTTCACACGCAACCATTCGGGACGTTTGAGTTGAGCAGTTTGATTTTTCTCAAGCGATTCTTTATATTCTGCTTGCGATTTATTTAAATAATCATTATTCATTTTTATCCTTTATATTTGTTTATTTAATGTGTCTTCATCATCTTGATGAAGATTAAATCCATTTTCAACAATATTCAATAATTCCGCTTTGCTAATTTCTTGATAATTATTATAATTAAATACTTTTTTAAAATTTTCTACTAATAATTCCTTCCCTTCTTGAATATCAACTTTATGGGAAATTTCACGTTCAATTGAAGTCACGTCTTTATCCTTTATACCACAAGGAATTATGCCTTTAAAAACTTCCAAATCAGTATTAAAATTAAATGCAAAGCCGTGCATTGTAATCCATTTTTTGATTTTAACACCAATCGCTGCAATTTTGCGTTCATTATCAATCCAAACACCTGTATGGGGAGGAAATCTATTGGTTGTAATACCATAATTTTGACATACATTTATGATCATTTGTTCAAGCCCACGCAAATACAAATGCGAATCCTCGTGCCAATTACTTAAATTGATTATTGGATAGCCAACAATTTGTCCAGGACCGTGATAAGTAATATCTCCACCGCGGTCAATCTCGAATATTTTTATATTATATTTATCAATAAACTCCTGCGATGCAATAAGATTTTCCTTGTGAGATGTTTTCCCAAAAGTATAAGTATGTGGATGTTCAAGGAGTAAGAATATATCGGGAACGTTATTTTCTATCCGCAATTGCAAAATCCGCTCTTGCAAATCCCACGCTTCCTTGTAATCAATCAACTCTAAATCGCAATAAAGAAACGTCCTGTTATTATTAATATGATTTTCCAAAGAATTGTAAAAAATTAATTTAAATAATAACGTAATTCTGGGAAATATATTAATATGTATGCATAATCATCCCTGCATTTGGCACACAGATATGAATATTTATTCGTCTATAAATTATATTGTTATTTATTGAAAATATATTAATTTTGTGAAAGTTATTAGGGCAAAAGCCCTTTTTTTTGTAAAAAATTTTTTTAAAGATGGCAAAGTTAAGAAAAAAACAACCGATTAATAAGCAGGATATTATCGAAGCCTTTACAGAAATGGCGAAAGCAAAAGGCATCGACAAAGATTTGCTGCAAGGAATAATTGAGGATACATTTTCATTGCTTATAAAAAAGAAATATGGGAATCAAGCAAATTTCGATATAATCGTCAATATGGAAAGGGGAGATATAGAGATATATTTAACAAAAACGGTTGTTGATGAAGTCACTGACCCAGTCACAGAAATATCACTTGAGGAAGCTAATCAATCGCCGGATGAGCAATATGAGATTGGTGATGAATATGCTGTTGCCATTACACTTGATACAATAAGTGAAAATTTTGGAAGGAGATTAATTACTCTTGCAACACAAAGTTTAACGCAGAGGGTAAAAGAAATTGAAAAAAATAATATATATAATGAGTATTCAGCGAAAATAGGGGAGATAATAATAGGCGAGATATATCAGATAAGACGGAACGACTTATTGATTATGCATAATAAAGTTGAGATGCATTTGCCAAAAGAAGAGCAAATACCAAGCGAAGCAATGCGTTATCGAAAGAATCAAACAATTAAAGCCGTTATAAAAGCAGTTAAAAAAACAGGTCCTTCGGGTTTGCCCGAAATTATTCTCTCAAGGGCAAATGAAAAGTTTCTTGAACGTTTATTTGAGATTGAAATACCCGAAATATATGATGGATTAATACAAATAAAAGGCATTGCACGTGATCCGGGTAGGCGTTCAAAAGTAGCAGTGCAATCATTTGATGAGAGGGTAGATCCAGTGGGAGCGTGTGTTGGCATGAAGGGAGTAAGGATTCACTCTATAGTTCGTGAATTGAATAATGAAAACATAGATTTAATCGAATATAGCAATGATCCCGTAACTTATATTCAAAGGGCAATGCAACCAGCAAGAGTGAAAGAAATTCAAGTATTTCCCGAAACAAGATCGGCAAATGTAATAGTTTCTGAAGATCAAGTGCCACTTGCAATAGGAATGAATGGACAAAATATAAGATTAGCATCACAATTGACAGGATATTCATTGACTTTAATCAAAGAAGGGGTCGAAGATATTGATATATCAGAATTTAATGAAGAATTTGGCGAACCTCTTATTAATAAATTGGTTGAAAATGATATAAAAACAGCACGTGAATTTCTTGATGCTGAACCAGAAAAATTATTATCAATAGAGGGATTGAATCAAGAAAATATTAAGGAATTTAGAAATATAATTTTAGCGGAATTCGATGAAGAGGAAGACCCAAGTTATATAGAAAAATTAGAGAACAAAAATTAAAAAGAAAATAAATATAAAATATGGCGGTTGAAGAAAAAAATATAAAGCTATTCAAATTGGCAACAGAAATCGGAAGGATTGCTGAGGATATAGTGGAATTTTTGCATTCCAAAGGGTATGATATACCAAATAAACCAACAGCACAAATATCCGAAGAAATGGCTGAACTTGTTCGAGAGAAATTTAAAAAGGATATTGCAAGCCGCCAAAAAGTTCGTGAGAAAATTGAAAAAAGTAATATTTTACATACTGTACCAGCAAATGAGCAAAAGAACCCTGAAGCTGAAGTGCAGCAATCCAAGCCTGCTCAAACACAAATTCCTGTAACTTCTGACAAGATTCCAATACAACAGATTGAGAAAGAAGCAGAACAGCATAAGAAAGATCTTGAGAAAATGCCAGAGATTAAACCACCATTAGAATCTGTGCCAATTCCTAAAGAAACCCCTACCGAATCTCCTTATAAAGAAAAAGAGCAACTTGAAAAGGTGCAAGCACCTATTAAAGAGCCCAGCTTGGAAACAGAATCTATTACTGACAAAAATGTTCCTACATCTAAAGAAGAGCAAAAGCAGGGACAAAAAAAGAAAACGGGAAAAACAATTGAATCAAAACCTCAAGAAATTCCCCATAAAATTGAAGAAAAAATAGAAATAAGTAAAAAAACCGGCGAGAAAAAACCTCAAGAAACTGCTAAAGAGATAGAGAAGCAAAAAGCAACAGAACCCATATTAACCACGATAGAGAACAAGGAACAAATAAAAGCAAAGCATGAGGTGAAGGTTAAAGCCCAAGATGAGCAATTAGCTAAGACTAAAGAGATAGGAAAAGGTGAAAGTGCATTTGATAGACAAAAGAAAAAACGGCAAAAAGTTATTGAAGTAACCCCTGGGGAAGCCCCCAAATTAAGAGGACTTACAATAGTTGGTAAAATTGATTTAGATAAAGAAAAAAGACAAAAAGAAGCTCAAAGGGAACAAGAAGAAGCAAGGAAGCAAAAAGGTGAATCTTATAATCGACAACAAAATGGGGGAAGAGAACGAGGAGAGAAATCCAATTTTAGGAAAGGGGATAGTTCCACTCAAAAACTTCGCATTACTGATAGGAAAGGTGCGGAAGTAAAAGCTACGGGAAGGCAACCCTTACAAATTATTTTACCGTCACAACAACGACAAAAGGAAGAAGAGTCCTTATTTAAAAAAAGGGAAAAGACAAAGAAACCGGCCTTTGCTGATGAATCTGAAACAGTTGAAAAAGCACCATTAAAATTACGAGTAAAGGATAAAACCAAATTAAAAGAAGAAAAATTTGTTAAGAAGCATAAGAAATCAATTCGTGAGCAAATAAGCGAAGAAGATGTTCAGCGAGCCATCCGAGAGACTATTGTTGATTTAGAAACCATACAACAGCAAACAACAAAAGCACGAATAAGGCAAAAAAAGAAAATCGAGAAAGAGGAGAAGGAAATATCTCGTCAATTACGAGAGCAAGAAAGAGCAAAGGTCCTTGAGATTACAGAATTCGCCACCACCGCAGATTTAGCAAGGATGCTAAATATTAATCCAAATCAAATTATACTTAAATGTATAGAAATGGGATTAATGGTTACAATAAATCAACGCTTAGATAAGGATACAATTACGCTTATTGCAGAAGATTATGGGTATAGAGTTGAATTTCTAGGAGCATTTGAAGAGCAGATTGAGGAATTACCAGATAGGGAAGAAGATCTTGAACCGCGAGCACCAATAGTAACAATAATGGGACACGTTGATCACGGCAAAACAACACTGCTTGACTATATTCGGCAATCAAATGTTGTGGCTGGCGAGGCAGGTGGCATAACTCAACATATAGGTGCTTATCAGGTGAAATTAGATAATGGAAGAAAAATAACATTTTTGGATACTCCTGGTCATGCTGCTTTTACAGCAATGCGAGCAAGGGGAGCACAGGTCACTGATATAGTAGTACTTGTTGTTGCAGCAGATGATAGTGTTATGCCTCAAACACTCGAAGCAATAAGCCATGCACGAGCTGCGGGAGTTCCAATTGTTGTAGCTATAAATAAGGTAGATAAACCCGATGCTAATCCTGATAGGATAAGGCAACAGCTTGCTAATCACGGTGTGCTTGTAGAAGAATGGAATGGCAATGTTCAATCAGTAGAAATATCAGCAAAATATGGAAAAAATGTAGATTTATTACTCGAAAAGATATTAATCGAAGCTGATTTGCTTGACTTAAAGGCAAATCCTAAGAGGGAAGCAATTGGTACAATTGTAGAAGCAGTGATGAAAAAAGGATTTGGTCCTGTTGCAACTGTAATTATACAAAATGGAACTTTAAAAATATCCGATCCTTTTGTTGCTGGTAATTCATTTGGTAAGGTTCGTGCATTACTTGACGAAAGAGAAAATCGTATCGATAGTGCTGGACCATCCGATCCTATAATAGTTGTCGGATTTAATACTTTGCCACAAGCGGGTGACAATTTCCGTGTTGTAAATAGCGATACAGAAGCTCGTAATATTGCTATAGAAAGGTCTCGTTTGAGGCGTGAGCAGGAATTACGTCAATCCCGCAATATTTCGCTTGACCAAATCTCGCAGAGGATTCAAGAAGGAAAAGTTAAAGAATTGAACCTTATTTTAAAGGCAGATGTTTCGGGTTCAGTCGAAGCATTAAGTGATTCAATTATGAAATTAAGCAATGATGAAGTTCGAGTCAAAATTATCCATAGTGGGGTTGGTTCTATATCGGAAACTGATGTAATGCTTGCAGCAGCATCAGAAGCTGTAATAATTGGATTTAATGTCAGCACAGATCCAAATGCCCGAAAGATTGCTGAAAATGAAAAAGTTGATATACGTCATTATGATATTATTTATGATTGCCTGAATGAAATCCAATTAGCGCTTGAGGGTTTGCTTGCACCTGAATATCAGGAAGAAACTACAGGTGTGGCGGAAGTACGGCAATTATTCAAAATTTCAAGAGTTGGCACAATAGCTGGTTGCTTTGTTCAAATGGGAAAAATTCAAAAGAATGATAAAATTAGAGTACTTCGCGATGGATTAGTCATTCATACGGGACATATAATATCCTTGAAACGAGGAAAGGATGATGTGCGGGAGGTTGACGCAGGATTTGAATGCGGAATTCAAATTGCCAATTTCAATGATTTTCAAATAGGTGATTCAATTGAATCTTATAAAATTATTGAAGTTAAAAGGAAATTAAATTAAATGAATAATTATAGAGCAGAGCGAATTGGCAAAGAAATTAGAAAAATCATTTCGAATGAGATCCAAAGATCTACTTTTGAGTTAGGTGATGGGATAATTAGCATTTCATCAGTGGTTGTATCAAAGGATTTTTCGAGTGCTAAGATTTATGTAAGTTCTTATAATTCTAAACTTACTCCATTAGAAATAATCAATTTATTAAACACGAATAAAAATTATTTCAAAGAGCTAATTGCTAAAAATATGAAGTTAAGAATTATACCTGACATTAAATTCTTTATGGATGATACATTAGATGAAATTGAGCATATTCAATCCCTTATTAAGAAAGTAGAAAAAGAGGATAATGAACATACTCACAAATCAAAATAGTAATGATATTCAAAGATGGTATAATGAATCCCAATCAAATGGGGGATTTATTCTGATTGATAAATATGAGGGAATAACTTCAAATGAAGTATTAGGGATAATTAAATCACATACACATTTCAAGAAAATTGGTCATAGCGGAACCCTTGACCCACTTGCATCGGGATTAATGATAGTAGCTTGCAATAAATATACTAAGCTAATCAATGAATTAATTACTGAAAACAAAGCATACATAGGTACAATCAAACTTGGCGCTACAACAAAATCCTTCGATAGAGAAACAAGAGAAGAATCACATTCTGATATATCATATATTACAAATAGACAAATCAATGAACTAACTTCAT
>DAOTPH010000075.1:0-8073 GCA_035451765.1 Bacteroidota bacterium
AAAAGTTAAAGAAGAATTTATCGAAGGCACAATGCTGATTTCAACCGAAGGAAAACGTTCAGGCCAGATTAATGGTCTGACAATCTATAATGATGGAATATTTGAATTTGGCAAACCTGCTCGCATCACAGCAACAACAAGCGCCGGTACTGAGGGCATTGTCAATATTGAACGTGAAGCAGAATTAAGTGGAAGTATCCATAACAAAGCAGTTCTGATAATATCGGGATTTTTGGAAGAAAGATTTGCACAGAATTTCCCCTTAACACTTACAGCATCATTAGCATTTGAGCAATCTTATGGCGGAATTGATGGAGATAGTGCATCTTGCGCTGAGATATATGTATTATTATCTTCTATTTCGGAATTGCCAATTAATCAGGAGCTTGCTATAACGGGGAGTGTTAATCAAAAAGGTGACGTTCAACCAATTGGCGGAGTAAATGAGAAAATTCGTGGATTTTGGGAAATTTGCAAAGAACGTGGGCTAACGGGTTCTCAGGGGGTCATAATACCTGAACAAAATGTTAAGGATCTTATGCTTTGCAAAGAAATTATTCAAGATGTTCAAGATGGAAAATTCCATATATATGCAATATCGAAAATAGAAGATGCTGTGCCATTACTCTTTGGAATGGAAGCAGGAATTATGGACACTGATAAAAAATATCCTGAAAATACCCTTTTTGGAAAAGTATATAAATCTCTTGAAAGATATTATGAAATATCGAGAGAAAAAGAAAAGGAGAAACCAAAATCAGCACCCAAACCCAAAAAATAAGTTATTTTTTAATTAAAAGATAGAATAAAAATAAATAAAATGAGTAATAATAAAATTAAAATAGCCCCTTCATTGCTATCAGCAAATTTTGCTAATCTCGAAAGTGACATAAAAAAATGCGAGTTAGGCGGAGCAGATATGTTGCATTTGGATGTGATGGATGGACATTTTGTTCCAAATCTTACATTTGGTCCGCTAATTTTCAAAGATATAAAGAAATGTACTAAGCTTCCAATTTCTACACATTTGATGGTGGAAAATCCCGATAATCTAATTCCTGAATTTGCTCAATTAGGATCTGAATATATATCATTTCACGTAGAAGCAGTTCGTCATATACATCGTTCAATTTCACTAATAAAAAGCTATGGCAAAAAAGCTGGTATTGCTCTTAATCCCGCAACTCCATTAGAATATGCATATACTGCAGCAGAATTTGTAGATTTTATTTTACTAATGTCCGTAAATCCTGGTTTTGGCGGGCAGGAGTTCATTGATAACTTCTATAGGCGAGCAAATTTATTAAAGGAATTCCTTCTAAAAGAGAATCTTAAAGTAATGATTGAAGTGGATGGTGGTGTCAAAATTGAGAATGTAAAACAAATAGTAGATGCAGGAGCGGACATTTTGGTGAGTGGGTCAGGGATTTTTGAAGGAAATATAATTGAAAATATAAAAAAGATGCGGGAAACCATAATATAAATAATATAATTTAATAAAATAAAAGCCTCCCAAAATTCTATATTTTTTTGGAAGGCTTTTTGAATAATAAATAATTCATTCTAAATTATTTATTTCTTGCAATTCTAAATCCCACGTAGAAGAAAAAGACTTGTGGGCTTCCTGAACCACGGCTATAAACTGCACAATTATCAGGACCATCTTGGTAGCTTCCGCCTCGAAAAACCCTGTCAATCCCATCATCTGGACCTGTAGGATCAGTAACGGGAGTTGCATTTTCATCATAAAAATCAAAATAATCCCATACCCATTCTGCAACATTGCCTTGCATATCATAAAGGCCAAAATCATTTGGTTGCTTTTGCCCAATGTGTTGAGGTTTATCCACTCCATCTTTACTTGTCCAAGCAATTTTGCTAATTGATGCTTCAGCTCCACCAATATTTCCGTTTTTACCATTGCATCCAGCACGCGCCGCATATTCCCATTCTGCTTCTGTCAGCAATCTGTATCCATTTGCATTTTTATTCATAGTGACAGTTGTTCCATTGACTGTATAAACTTCTTCATAACCTTCCAGTTTCGATAAACGATTGCAGAAATCGATTGCTTGCAGCCATGTTACTCGCTCAACGGGATTATCATCATCTACAACTCTACTCGGATTACTGAGGTTCATAACTTTTTTATATTGCTTTTGGCTAATTTCATATTTGCTTACATAAAAATTCTTTGTGAGGGTGACCTGATGCTTTGGAAAACAATCCATTGTTTCGTCGCCACAACCCATCATAAAAGTGCCTGCTGGAATTTCTACCATATCTACAATCGGTTGAGCTTGTGGTAAAATTGTAAATGGAACTTCATTAGACCTGACAGAATTTACTTCAACCACAACTTTAACTTCACCCGCTGAACCAGTGACAGGTACTTTAACGCCAATTTGTGTGTCAGTCCATTCCAAATAGGTAACAACCTCTGTAGTTCCAAATAAAACTCGACTATTGCCCTTTGAACTTCCGAAATTCTTTCCTTTAATGCTAACCTCCTGGCCAGGCGCTGCTGTTGCAGGAATTATACTTGTAATTTGAGGTGTTGTATTGACTATTATTGTATAACTAATACCATTACTAATTCTGCCATCGACAACAACTCGTAATTTTCCACTTTGAGCACCGCTTGGCACCTCCACCTGGATTTGTGTATCGCTCCAATTTATATAATTAGTTGCCTTAACCCCATTAAAATCTACATAAGTAGTTTCTGTAAAATCATTTGTGAAATTACTCCCATAAATTGTAATTTTTTCACCAATTTCAAATGATGTTTTACTTAAAGAGGTGATAATTGGATCAGGCAAGGGAGCTAGTATAGTATAATCTACATAATTACTGCCTTGTGTGCCAACTCGTACTTGCAATTTGCCTGAGACAACACCCACTGGGCATTTAACTTTAATTAAACTGTCACTCCACAAAATATAATCGCTATTTGCTGGTTCTATTGAATTAAAAAGTACTATGCTTGTACCTCTTGTAGCACCAAATTTTTCACCCATTATTGATATAGTATCGCCAACATAAAATTGCGGCGGGTCGATTTTCATAATATATGGGTCATTTTTAGTCATTATTGTAAAATAGAATGGCTTGCTAGACTTTCCATCTGAAGTCTTGACTATAAGATCCCCAGTTGTTGCACCTGTGGGAACAACTACTTTAATTAAAGTATCGCTCCATAAATTAATTTTTGTAGCTTGTGTTTTATTGAATATTACCGTTCCTTGAGTATTGCCGAAATTAACACCCGTTATAGGTACAACATCACCAATGCTTGCTGTACCAGCTCCCGCAGAAAATATTCGTGGATTTGTATCATAAGTGTAATCAACTTCATTGCTTGCTGTGTCATTGACTACAACTTTGACTTTTCCAGAACTTGTAATATTTGGAACTACAACTTTTATTTCTTTATCCGACCAAGAAACATAATTATTCACAAGCAAATCATTAAAATAGACTTTTGATGAACCGCGCTCATCTTTAAAATTCTTCCCTTTAATGCTCATAACATCATTAGGGAAAACAACTGTTGGATCAATACTAGTAATAACAGGAGGATTATGAACTGGTTCAACAGGATTTGTGCTATTATCTTTGCCACAGGCAACTAGAAGGATTGCTAATCCACTAAATAATAAATAAAATAATAAATGCTTTTTCATATTAAAACCTTAAATGATATTTACTTCCAATTCAAGTTGTATATTAAACAAATTTTTTACAGAGTTAATTATATTATTTGCTAAATTAAGGATTTCTTTGCTATCAGCATCACCTAAGTTTATCAAAATTAGACTATGATTTGAATAAACTCCTGCCCGCCCTAATGATTTTCCTTTCCATCCCGCTTTTTCTATTAAATAAGCAGCAGGAATTTTATAATAATTTCCATTCACGGGATAATATTTTAAATCGGGATATTTATTTATGAGATTTTCAAAATGCTCTTTATCAATTATAGGATTCTTAAAAAAACTTCCGGCATTGGGAATCAATTTCGGGTCAGGAAGCTTATTTTTTCGTATTTCAGCAATAGAATTATATATATTCTGAGCAGTTAATTCAATATTATTTTTCTCGATATAATTATGCAAATCTTTATATTCAATATTTGGAGAAAAGGATTTATGCAATTTATATCTTACATTTGTTATTAGAAATTGATATTTAAGTTCATTTTTAAAAATAGAGCTACGATAATCAAAATTACAATTTGAAAGAGAGTAAGATTCAAATTTATTGTTTAAGAAATTATAACCATAGGCTTCGAAAAAACAATCACTTTGCTCTGCACCATAGGCACCAATATTTTGTATAGGTGCTGCCCCCACAGTTGAGGGAATTAAAGCAAGATTTTCTAATCCGTACAAATTATGATTAATTGTATACCTTACAAATTCATCCCAATTCTCGCCTGCACCAACTTCCACTATGGAATAATCATCGGTGTCTTCAATAATTTGTATTCCCTTAATTTCGTTTTTTATTACTAATCCACAATAATCTTTTGAAAAAAGGATATTAGAACCCGCCCCGAGGAACAAAATATTATTAATCGAATGTTCTCTTATAAAAAATAATATATTTTCAATATCGTTTATATTATTGAGAATTACAAAATACTTTGCAACAATGTTTAAATCAAAAGTATTATATTTTCTCAAGTTATAGTTTGGCACAATCTCCATTATAATAAAAAAAAGCCTTAATTTAAGAAATGCAATGTATTTTTAATAATTTAATTTATATTACGAATAATAATTTAATTTAATTTAATTTTAAAATTAATATAAATAAATTAGAAAAATTGTTTAATTTTGTTTTTTCAATATTAATACAGCAAAGATTATTGTGAAGATTTATTTGCAAATCTTACAAAATTCAATTTGAAGAATAAGTATATAAAATTTCTATTAATTAACAATTGATGACTCCCATTAAATAAAACTTCTATTCAGAAAGAATGAAAAAAATTTCTACACATTAATTATGTAATTTTATCAAAGTAATATAAAGATTAAATGTTTAATATGGTAAGTAATTATTTAAAAAATAAAAAAAATATAAAAAGATGAAAAATGGAAATATGAGACCAAAAACTCAGCAACAGCATCCCCATCAGCAGAATCATCATCCCGTAAAGAAAGCCCCAATTATTGATATTACCGATTTGCAAGCAATGAAAATTGCTGAGCTTGTTGAATTAGCGAAAAGTCTTGGAATTGAAGACATAAATAATCTCCGTAAGCAGGAGTTAATTTTAAAAATTGTAGAGATACAGGCTCAGGGAAGAGAAAAAGAGGTCGAAGCTGAGGAACTCATTAGTAGCGGTGGTGTATTGGAAGTTATGAACGAGGGGTATGGATTTTTACGGTCTCCTGATTACTCTTATCTTTCCTCACCTGATGACATATATGTTTCACCATCGCAAATTAAAAAATTTGGACTTCGCACGGGCGATACAATTTATGGTAAAGTACGTGCTCCAAAGGAAGGTGAGAGATTTTTTGCATTGCTAAAAATCGAGACTGTCAATTACGGTCCACCCGAGATAATCAGAGAGCGAACAATTTTTGATAATCTAACACCACTATTTCCTGAGGAAAGGCTTAAGCTTGAAACATCACCATCACTATATTCTATGAGAATTGTAGATATGCTAGCTCCAATCGGGAAAGGACAACGTGGATTGATTGTTTCACCACCAAAAGCAGGAAAGACAATTCTATTGCAACAAATTGCAAATAGCATTACAAAAAATCATCCTGAAGTCAAATTAATTATATTGCTAATTGATGAACGACCCGAAGAGGTCACAGATATGAAACGTGCGGTTCATGCAGAGGTAATTTCATCTACATTTGATGAGCCACCTGAGAGACACGTCCAGGTTGCAGAAATGGTACTTGAAAAAGCAAAAAGATTAGTCGAAGCAAAGCAAGATGTTGTCATACTGCTTGATTCAATTACTCGATTAGCAAGGGCGCACAATACGGTTGTTCCTCATTCGGGCAAAATTCTATCAGGTGGAGTTGATGCAAATGCATTGCATAAACCGAAGCGGTTCTTTGGTGCTGCTCGAAAAGTTGAAGAAGGTGGATCTCTTACAATTTTAGCAACAGCTTTGATTGATACAGGGAGTAGAATGGATGAAGTAATTTTTGAGGAATTTAAAGGCACAGGGAATATGGAGCTAATTCTCGACCGTAAGCTTTCGGATAGAAGGATTTACCCAGCTATAGATGTAAATCGTTCGGGGACACGACGCGAGGAAAATTTGCTATCCCCTGAAGAATTAAATCGCATCTGGATTTTGCGAAAAGTATTAAGCGAGTTGCAACCTCCCGAAGCAATGCAATTTTTATTAGATAAAATGAAAGGAACAAAATCAAATAGAGAATTCTTAAATTCATTAAATTCGTAATAATTACTCAGATATGAAAGCACACCACTATATCCTGTTCGTTATATCAATTGCTTTCATCTTATCTCCTGTTATTTTTTTCCCCCCATCTGAAATTCAAACTAAATATATGACGGAGGGAATTGCAATTTTACAAGGTAATTTTCAATCACTACATAACACAAGTGACCTCTCGTTATTATCGAAGATTGTTTATGGTGGAATTGGCATAATTTCAAACACAAATTCATTTACTGCAAGAATAATTGAATTTTTTATTCATTTACTAACAGCAATTGCTCTATTTTTTCTTGTAAAGAAATACTTAACAAAATCCAAAGCAATTCTTGCATCCATAATATATGTGTTAAGCATAGTATTACTCAATTACAAATTTAGCTTCCAAATCGAGCCACTATCGAATATATTAATAATCGCTCTGATTGCCCTGCATTTAAAAAGAGACAATATTAATTCCGAAGGACATATAAATACAAATTATAGTTTAGGTAATTATTTAAGCCTTTTGCTTGAAGGATTAATCATAGGTCTGATATTATTCTTAAAGTTCAATTTCGTATTTCTAATAATTGGTATTTTAGCTTATGATATTTTCTTTTTGAATATAAATTGGCAAAAAATTATAAAAAAATATGGCCCCATTTTAGCTGGGTTTATAATATTTGCAGCTTTATATTTATTTATTCTAAAAGTTGAGAAATTTCCAAATGCTATTGCGAGTTTATTTCAGTCCCTTACTATCCCTCATATAAGTTTTACTTTCATTCGCGATTTTCTTAAAGACTTTGCTAAATTTTTAGCATATATTTACTCAGTGCTTTTTATAATTGCTCTTTTTTATAGCATACTGAATTGGTTAAAGAATCTAGAAAATTATTCAAAAGATATAAAAAGTATGAGATTATTTGGGATATCCTTTTATTTAGCCATAGCGATAATTCTTTCTTTTGTATTATATCAAGATTTTCAATTTAATCATATCGCTTCATTATTTATACCATTCTGCATATTAATATCTGATGGACTTGTCGAAATTTATCATAAATTTATTAATGTGTGGGGAATATCTAAATTTTCATACAAATTTGTGTTGGTAATGTTTGTTTGCTTTCTATTATTGTTTTCACCTCTACATTTTTGGATATACTATATGCAATATCCATTTATTTATTTGATATTTCATAATTACGCAGTGCTAATCTGATGAATACAAAAAAAATAATATTACTCACATTACTTGTATTGTTTATTTTATTTCCAATTTCAACTTTTATTCCTACATCAGATCTTGCTATTTTTTTACAAGGGGCGCGAACAATTGTTAATGGCGGCAAAATTTATGTCGATTTTATTGATATTAAACCGCCAATTGCATATTATTCAATGGTCCCTATATATCTGATAAGCAATATAGATAATCATATTGTTCGGTTAATTGAATATTTCATTCATTGCTTAACAGCAATAGGATTGGGTTTATATTTATACAAAAAAGTAAATTATAAAGTAGGACTTTTTTCAGCTTTTGCATATTCTCTGCTTGTTGTCACACTAAATACTCCTGAATCTTTTCAATTAGAATTAATATTTAATTTTTTAATTATCTTAATATTAATTATACATAC
>DAOTPH010000076.1:0-8046 GCA_035451765.1 Bacteroidota bacterium
TTATATTTTTATTTATTAATAAAATAAGAGGAAATTTATGGCAGAAAATGAACCAAAATATCAACCACCACGATACGTTCCGCGAGCCCGGCGACGAAATTCGTGGATATTACCAACTGTAATTATTCTTGCAGTGTTGGCAATAATATTAGTTCCAACTATATTGTTCTTTACAACTGTTGGCTCATTTACAAAATTTACAAAAACACAAAAAGTAGAGGTCAAATCCAATACCGTCTTGACTATAGAATTGAATGAATTTAATGAAACTAGTATTTCCAATCCATTTGCAATGTTCGGAACAAAAGCAAAAAGCTCAACATTTTTTGAGACTATAACTTCAATAAAAGCAGCTAAAGATGATCCAAATATTAAAGGTATAGTATTAAAAGATGGAATTGGGAATTATGGATTTGGAAAAGCATCCGATTTATTGAATGCATTAAATGAATTTAAAAAATCAGGCAAATTTGTCTATTCCTTCTTTAATTATGGAAACGAAAATACTTATTATCCTGCTCTTGCATCGGACAAAATTTATGTACCCTCGATGGGATTCTTTGAGTTGAATGGATTTGGTGTTTCATCTGCATTTTTTAAAAATTTATTTGATAAGATTGGTATAGAGTACTATGTTGAGCAATTTGAAGATTATAAATCCGCAGGTGAGCAATTTACACGTACAAAGTTCAGTGATTCTGCAAAGAAAGAATTACGAATTTTAGTAGAACAGAGGTACCAGAATTTAATCGATACAATTGCAAAATATCGAAATTTAGATTCAAAATATGTTTATGATGCAGTAAATAGAGGTGTATATTCATCAGATTCTCTGCTTGCTTTGAAGTTCATCGATGGGGTAATATCTGAACAAGATTTTAAGAAGGAAGTTTATAAGAAGGTTTTCGGTAAAGATTTATCCGATATGTCAGATCTTGATGATGTAAATTATATAGACATAAGAAATTATGCACATCGTGAGAAATCAGAAGAAAAGACTATTGTTGATGAACATAAAAAGATTGCTATCATAAAAGCTGCGGGGTCAATCTCATCGGACTTTCAGAATAATCCATATCAAAGTAATGAAGGAATTACTGATGCTAAATATATACAATATCTTGAAGAAGCAAGAGCTGATAAAGATGTGAAAGCAATTATATTAAGAATCGATAGCCCCGGTGGTAGTGCTTTAGCATCAGATAATATTTGGCAAAAAATTAGAGAGGTACGCAAAGAGAAACCTGTTTATGCATCAATGAGCGACGTTGCAGCATCTGGTGGCTATTATATTGCTATGGCTTGCGATACTATTATTGCATATCCTCAAACACTCACTGGTTCTATTGGGGTTATTTCTATGATTCCAAATGTGAGTAAATTGATGGGTAAAATTGGTGTTTCAGTAGATACAATTTCGGCAGGAGATAATTCTCAGTTCCTTAATGGAGCATTTCCGTTCAAAGAACAAGATAAAAAGAAATTCAGAGAAATGATGTATCCTATGTATAGGTCTTTTGTTTCTAAAGCAGCAGAATGCAGGCACAAAAGTTTTGAGGAAATGAGGCAGCTTGCAAAAGGCCGCGTATGGACAGGAGAAGATGCTGTAAAAATTGGATTAGTTGATATACTTGGCAACTGGCAAACCGCAATTGATGTTGCTAAAAAGCGAATTGGTGTTCCCCTTGATAAAAAAGTTGTCATTGAAGTATATCCAAAGCCAAAGGACGAATTTGAAATGTTCGTTGATATTATTAAAAAAATTGGAAGTTCAAATTCCGATGAACTTGGTGTTATTTTGAAAGCACTGGATTTAAATAAATCTCAAATTTCAACGTATAGAACATTATTTGATAATCTGCCACAAAATTTAAAGACTCAAATGATGTATAATTTGCAAATTATAGCATTATCCAAAAAAGAGCAGAATCTTTTAGTGTTTCCTTATTATTTTGAATTTTAAATATGAAATTAATTAATTTTGTTATTTTTAGTAAATTAAATTTTAGGTAATCAATGAGAATAATCAAAAAATTATTCCTCGCGATTGCAGTGATTTCGATAGCAACACAGATTTATGCAAAAGATGAAAGTTTTAAACCAATTAAGTTTACAAAAGAAACGCTTGATAATGGTTTGCAAGTAATCTATACAATTGATAAAAGTGCTCCTGTAGTTGCAACAGTTGTTCACTATCGCGTGGGATCTCGTTATGAAATACCTGGCAAAACAGGTTATGCGCACTTCTTCGAGCATTTAATGTTCGAGGCGACAAATGCATATCCACGTGCGACAATAGACAAGTATGTCGAGGAAGCGGGGGGAAATATGAACGCTCATACATCAAATGATGAGACAGTATTTTATATTAAGCTTCCTTCAAATCAATTACAACTTGCACTATGGATAGAATCCCAAAGAATGAGAGGATTACACGTTGATTCAATTGGAGTGGAAACCCAACGCGGAGTTGTGACAGAAGAAATGAAAATGAGGCGTGAAAATAGTGCTTATGGCACATTCTTTGACAAAATGAGTGCTTATTTGTTTAAAGGTGGAAACTATGAATGGACTACAATCGGTGCTTATGAGGATATTCAGAATGCAAAGATTTCAGATTTTCGTGATTTTTATGATACATATTATTATCCAAATAATGCGACATTAGTAATTGCAGGCGATTTTAATCTCGACCAGGCTCGTCTATGGGTTAAAGAATATTTTGGGAAATTACCAAGCAAACCCATCCCACCCGAGAAGCCAATGACAATTCAACCTCTTACTCAAACAATTGTCGATACAGTTTACGACGATAAAGCGCAATTACCCGCATTATTTATTGGATATCAAGGTATATCTCAATTAGATTCAAACTATTATGCATTATCTTTATTGACAACTATTCTTGCCCAAGGGGAAAGTTCGAGAATGTATCAAGATCTTGTCGATAAAAAAAGAATTTCTGTGGAAGCTGTAGTTTTTCCATTATCGTTTGAGAAAGCGGGAGGTATTGTTTTTATTGATATAATAGCACCAGGAAAGACCATTGATGAAAATATTAAGGAAATTGATAACTTAATCAAACAAGTTGCAAAAGAAGGAGTTACTGCTGGAGAATTGCAGAAAGCAAAAAATATTATGGAAGCAAGCTTTGTTGGTGATAAAAAGAACGTTCTACCAAAAGCAATGTCTCTTGCAAGCTATAATAGTTACTACCAAGATCCAAGTATGATTAATACAGAATTAGAAAAATATATGAAAGTTACTCAAGAGGATTTAAAGAGAGTAGCTAATTTATATTTAACAACAGATAAGAGAGTTATTTTAATTTATTTGCCAAAACAAGGATCATAGGGTGATGAATATGAAAAAAATATTAGTTGTAATTTTATTATTTGTTTCCTTTTATGCGAAAGGAATTTCCCAAGAAGTTCCACCAAAACCTGAGCCATTACCTGCAAATCAATTTGTATTCCCTGAATATAAAACTGTCACTTTATCTAATGGATTAAAAGTATTTCTCATTAAGGATGATGAACAACCAACAATTATGATTAATTTACTTGTTAAGGGTGGTTCAGTGCTTGATGGCAAAAAATCGGGTATGATGGATTATATGTCCTCTATGCTCACAAAAGGTGCTGGCAAACGTACTGCACTTGAAATTGCTCAAACTCTTGATGGAATAGGTGCAAGCGTTAGTGCCGGAACAAGGGGTGAATATATGGAAGTTTCAGGTTATTCATTGAAGAAGCATTTTAATACAATGTTTGAGATATTTGCTGATGTTGTGCTTGCTCCCACTTTTCCATCCGGTGAATTCGATAAATTAATGGATCAATATATTGCTTCTGTTAAACAAAGGAAGGCAAGTTCGCAAACAATAGCAAGTGATATGGTAAAGGCAGCAGTATATGGTCAGGATCATCCCTATGCTAAATTTATGACTGAGGAATCTTTAAAATCAATCAAAGTCGGCGATTTAAAAGATATTTATAAAAAGACTTTCTTCCCAAATAATGCCACACTTGCTATAACAGGTGATTTTGATGAAAAAGAAATAATAAATATTCTTGAGCAAAAATTTAAAAATTGGAAACAAGGTACACCACCAAGTCTTGTACCTCCTGAAGCAAAATCAATGAAACGCGGTGTATATTTTATTCCAAGACCAGGTTCAAAGCAATCTTCTGTCATTGTTTCGCAGTTAACTATACCAAGAAATCATCCAGATTATTATGTGCTTGATTTGACAGGATCGGTTATGGGTGGTAGTTTTGGAGCAAAATTGTTTAGGACTTTGCGTGAGAAATACTCATTTACTTACACACCTTTTGCTTATCATACATCCAGTAAATATATTAATCGATTTGCCTGTGGGGCAGAGGTCAAAAATGAAAAAACTGATTCATCCATTACTATAATTCTTGAACAATTGCAATCTCTACAAGCTTCTGATGGATTAACAAAAGAAGATCTTGACAGAATAAAGAGTTATAAAATTGGTAGCTACCTTATGGCATTTGAGAACTCAGGTTATATATCAGATTTGATTCAAGGTGCAGATTTTTATGAGGTTCCAATGGACCAAATTAAAAATTATCCTCAAATTATTCAAAATATTACAACTCTTGACATCTCAAAAGTAGCAGCAAAATATTTGACTCAGGAAAGATCTTATATAGCAGTGGTGGGATTGCCTTCTTTAAGGGATTCACTGAAGAAATTTGGTCCTATTTATGAATATACATTAGATATTAAACCTATCGAAGAAGAAAAAGCAAGCAAAAAAGCAAGTGGAATTTCAAAAGAACAAGTCATTGAAAATTTTGCAAAAGCAATTGGCGGAAAAGAAGCGATAAAAAATGTAAAAGCTTTAAAAATTGAAGGCTCACTAACTCTATCAGCTCAGGGACAATCTTTCAGTGGAAGTGTTATGCAGGTGTTTGAATTTCCAGATAAAGTACATTCTCTTACAAAAACACCTTTCTTTACGAATGAAGTTTGGATTGATAAAACTAAAAATAAAGGTTGGACAAAAGCTCAAGATGCTATAATTGAGCTTACAGGTGATCAATTGACTGAAGCTGAAGAATCAACAAAATTTGAGCTTTTTGAACTGATAAATATTTTGGATGATCCAAAGTATAAAGTTGATGTAAAAGGTGAAAAAGAAGGGATGATAATGCTCAAGGTTGTAGATCCCAATGAAAATGAACAAATTTATTATTTTAATAAAACAACGGGTTTGCTTGATAAAATTGAAACAACACAATCTACCCCTCAAGGACCTTTGGACATTAGTATTGAATTCAAAGAATATGAAGATTTTAAAGGTATAAAATTACCATTAAAGCAAATTACGACAACACCGATGTTTTCAACTACAGTCGATGCAAATTACTGGATAAATCCTGATTTATCGGATGAATCTTTCCAACCGAAATGATTTTCGAAGAAATAAATGCAAATAAAAAAGGCAACTTATCTGTTGCCTTTTTTTATTTGTACCGAGGGAGGGATTTGAACCCCCGACACACGGATTATGATTCCGTTGCTCTAACCAACTGAGCTACCCCGGCTCGAATATATTACAAAATTAGTGAAAAATAACGAAATATTAAGAATTGCGAAGCAGATTTTGAATTTCATCACGAAGCTTGGCAGCAAGTTCATAATTCTCTTCTTCTATTGCTCTGTCTAATCGGGATTGAAGAATATCTAATTTCTTATTGCCTGTCGAATAATGTTCAGGCTCAGGTTCTGATTTTGGAAAATTACCATAATCTTCTGGTTCATCATCATCTTCGTTTTGATATTCTTCGCTTTCACCGATTTGTGGAGAGACACCTGCTTCATCGAGAATGTCTTCATTAACATATATTGGAGCGTTCATTCTTAATGCAATTGCAATTGCATCGCTTGGACGACAGTCGATTTGGACACCTTCCTCATCAAAATTTAATTTTGCGTGAAAAGTCCCTTCATCTAAGCTATCAATTATTATAGAATTGAGTTTATATCCAAAAGTTATAAGTATATTTTTTATTAAATCATGGGTCATTGGTCTAGGGGGATCGATATTCTCTATCTCAAATGCTATCGATTGAGCTTCAAATGCCCCTATAATTATTGGAAGACGCCTCGAACCATTTACTTCTTTCAATATTAAACCAAAAGCATTCCCTCCCGGTGTTGAAGAAATGCCTAATATTCTAACTTCTACTGTATTCATTTTCTAATTCATTTTGAAATAATGACGAAAAAGATATTATTTTTATGTTATATTTTTATTCTTTTAATTTATCTAATTGATTGAGTAATTTTAAAGTTATTAATCGACTGGAACCAGCTGATTGGTAAATATGATTTTTGGGTATTTCCCCGAGATAATTTCGTTTTTCTTTGTCAATGATTAAAGAATATAGCCATTGTTCTAAATGCTTTGATGATAATACGATTTGCAATCCACCATTTTCCAAAAAATATAAAGCATCATAAGATTTTTTAATCTTTGGACCACAAGCTAAAGGAAGTCCATAACCTCCCGCTTCAGCAACTGAATGAACCCCTTCACCAAATCCGCCACCAATATATGCAAAATCGCCAATTGCATATAACTGCAACAACTTACCAATGGAATCGCAAATTATATCCCTATTGTTTATAATATATCGTATTTCATTATATGATTTATTAGATTGTAAGAGTTCCAATACCTCGCTTAGATATATAAAATTATCGAGTAGAAGATTTGATAAGAAATCAAGCCGTTCTTTTGTGGGTTCATGAGGTACATATATAACGCGTATTTTTATATTTAATTCATCCCTTAAATCTTCAATTGCCTTATAGATAAGCCTTTCATCAGGCTCCCAAGTGCTTCCTGCAATCAGCACATATTCATTTCCATCAAATAATTCACGTGGAATAATCTTTTTGGTTTTTGCTTCTTCGATTTTAGCAATTATTCTATCATATCGTGTATCAGTCATTGTGCGAATATATGAACGAACGCCAATTTGCTTGAAATATTTAGTATGCTTTCTTCCAACTGTAAATATATTATTGAATAAATTCATCGATGAACGTATAAATAATTGAGTTAGAAAGAAATTGCGATAAAAATTTTGAGATGGACGAGTCGCGTTAATTAAAACTCGAGGAATTCCTTTGCTTTTGAGAACTTCAAGATGATTTCGCCATATTTCATATCGAACAAATACTGCAATATCAGGTTTAACCAGATTGATAAATTCCTTGGCATTGCGTTTTGTATCAAGTGGCATATAAACTATAGCATCTGCATAAGGATAATTTTTTTGGGTATTATAACCGGAAGGAGAGAAAAAAGAACAAATTATAAGTACCTCGGGTCGTTCTTTTTTGATATTTTCAATAACAGATTTAACTTGCTCAAACTCGCCCATAGATGCGGAATGGAACCATATACGTTTTCTATTCTCAGGCAAAATTTCCAACGCTTCCCAGCTTTTTCTGCAATTTTCTTCACGTTCAGCTAATTTTGCATTACGTTTTTTGAATATTTTTACATAAAGCAACGCTAATGGAATGAATATGTAATTATATATAAATGAGTACATTAATTCTTCTCTCCGTAATCCTTCAATTGCCAATAGGGAGGCGATGTAATAATAAGATGAATTGATTCATCTGCTATCTCACTCATTTTTCGAGAGTCGCCAGTGATAATTATATGATTTGTCTTGATGTCCATCCTTCTTAAAATTGCTTTTAAAATCTTTAAGATTATTAATTTTGAAATATTAAAAGATATTAGAATGCAAATTAAAGAAAATTTAAGATATATTACCAAAATTCTCTTTCTAATCCTTATAATTGCTTGCTTGATTTCTCCTGATTTGTATTCTAAAACAAAGAAAAAGCACTATTCCTATCGTCCCAGAATTGTCAAAATTAACATTACTCAAATTGATACTCTTGACCATCAATCTTTGCATAACGGTATAGATTATTATCAATTGAATCTTGGAAATGGCAGCAAGCATTTCACGGTGCATTTTG
>DAOTPH010000077.1:0-7897 GCA_035451765.1 Bacteroidota bacterium
AAAGTCTTAGGTTCAATGTAGGGGTTTCAAATTGTGAATCCCTACAACTTTGCTCGTGGCTGAAGCCAACTGTTGCAATTTAAGATCCATAACAACAGAGGGCTTTAGCCCTCTGCATATTGAGCCAGTGGTGGTTACCCCTTGTTCATTTACATCCCCCTACCCCCTTTTTTAAGGGGGAATTTTGCACATGGATGGTGGCGGCACATATAATTGTGTTGCAAAAGCATCCGTACGCGTGGCTGAAACCAACTGTTGCAATTTAAGATCCATAACAACAGAGAGCTTTAGCTCTCTGCATATTGAACAAGGGGTGGTTATCCCTTGTTCATTTACATCCCCCTACCCCCTTTTTTAAGGGGGAATTCTGCACATGGATGGTGCAAGCACATATAATCATTCCACGCTTTATAATCTAGTTATATTTTGCAATAATTTTCCGTTCTTATCTTTTGTGGATATGATTGGATTATTGATATTCCAATCGATTTGCAAGTGCGGGTCATTATATAATAATGTTTCTTCCGCTGCGGGATTATAATATTTATCAACTAGATACACAACAATCGCCTCATCGCTCAATGTTGCATAACCATTTGCAAATCCAACGGGGACCCATAATATATTCTTATTTTCTTCACTCAATTCCAATTCAATATGCTCACCAAAATATTTTGAATTAGCGCGTAAATCGACTTCCACAAATTTTGCCAATCCTTTTACAACGCGAATTAATTTATTTTGTGGCGGATTTGTTTGATAATGCAAACCGCGTATCACATTTTTTTTGGATTGAGATTGATTTTCTTGAATAAAATTTACATTAATGCCATATTTTTTTAGTTCATCTTGGCGAAATATCTCCATAAAATATCCGCGATCATCTCGAAATATATCAGGTTTAAAAAGTTTTATGTTATCAAAATATTCATCAATTAAAATTAATCCCATAAACGTCTTAAATTTGTTATTTTACAATTTGCAATTTATAAATGATTGATGAAATAATAAGTAAAAATGAATTAACTCATCAAGATTTAGTCGAAATTTTAAAAATTCAAGATAAAAACGAATTAGAAAAATTACGACTGTACGCTTATCAAGTTATGCAAAAAAATATTGGGGATCTAGTTTACGTACGTGGATTAATTGAATTTTCAAATTATTGCATAAACGATTGTTATTATTGTGGAATAAGAAAAAGCAACAGCAAAGTAAAAAGATATACCCTTAACCGGGAGGAAATATTAAAATCAGCTTTATGGGCAGCGAGAAACGGATTTGGTTCAATTGTCTTGCAATCGGGTGAACGCAATGATGAGGGTTTCGTTTCTTACGTAGAAGATATTATTTATGAAATAAAAGAAAAGACAAAATCAGATATTTTGCCTGAAGGTGTTGGCATAACAGTTTGTATTGGCGAATTGTCATATAATCAATATCAGCGAATTTTTAAAGCTGGTGGACATCGATATTTATTAAGGATAGAAACGTCCAATCCTGTGCTTTTTCGCAAGATTCATCCCTATAATCAAAAAATGGAAACTCGAATTGAATGCTTAAAAATGCTCAATGAAATTGGTTTCCATCTTGGAACGGGTGTAATGATTGGGTTGCCTGAGCAGACCTATGATGATTTAGCTGATGATATTGAATTTTTCAAGCAATATGATTGTGATATGATTGGAATGGGACCTTATTTAGTTCATTTAGATACACCTATGGCAAAATGGGAAGATTATTATTATAAAAATAAAGAAAATATTTATTTGCTTTCATTGAAAATGATTGCTGCTACTCGGATATATCTTAAAGATGTTAATATTGCATCAACTACCGCATTGGAAACAATTTATCCAAATGGAAGACAGCAGGGATTGTTATATGGAGCTAACGTAATAATGCCTTCTATGACACCAAAAGAATTTAGCAAAGAATATTTACTTTATAATGGTAAACCGATATTAGAAAATAATATCTCCGATTATTTACAATATATAAAAAGCCAGGTAAATTCGATAAATCGTGAAATTGCCTTAAATTCTTGGGGCGATTCAAAGCATTATTTAAAGAAAAAAGAAGCACGAGTAATAAATTGAAACTAATTAAATAATATAAAATTATGAATACACCAGACACATACAAAATTAGTACAGCATTAATTTCGGTTTCGGATAAAACAGGTATAATTGATTTCGCAAAGCAACTTGTTGGTATGGGTATCGAAATATATTCAACAGGTGGAACAGAAAAAGCCCTGCAAGATGCGAATATTCCTTGTAAAAATATAACAAGCCTTACAGGTTTTTCCGAAAGTTTTGACGGAAGAGTTAAAACATTGCATCCTGCAATTCATGCGGGATTGCTTGCAGAACTCGACAAACCCGAGCATTTATCACAATTGGATAAATTTGGATTTAAATCAATAGATTTATTAGTTGTTAATTTATATCCCTTCGAGCAAAAGCTTGCTATAAAAGATATACTACAAAAAGAATTAATTGAAAATATTGATATTGGTGGTCCCACAATGTTGCGAGCAGCAGCAAAAAATTATCGCTGGACAGTTCCTGTAATCAATCCAACTAGATATGCACAAATTATTGATTCTTTAAAAAAACATAATCGCACAGTTCCTGAATCATTGAGATTTGAACTTGCAGGTGAAGTGTTTGCTGAAACTGCATATTATGATAGCTTAATTTCAAATTATTTCAGAAAAGAAAATAATATTATTGAGCAGCAGCGTTTTGCTTTGCCAATGAAATTAGAGCAGTCCCTGCGTTACGGCGAAAACCCACATCAATTGGCGTGGCTATATGGCAACTTTACAAATATTTGCAAGCAACTTCACGGCAAAGAATTATCATATAATAATATTGTTGATATTAATGCAGCATGCCATTTAATTACTGAATTTGACGAACCGACAGCTGCTATTATAAAGCATACTAATCCTTGTGGTATTGGAACAGCCGACAATCTCGTGGATGCTTATAATAAAGCTTATGAAACTGATAAGGACGCGCCTTTCGGTGGTATTATTATCGTAAATAAGCCATTTACAATTGAATTAGCTCAAACAATTAATGAAATATTTACAGAAGTTTTGATTGCACCTGAATTTGAACCTGAGGCACTTGAATTGCTGAAAAAGAAGAAAAATCGTAGATTAATGCAAGTTGATTTTAATCAATTTAAAGATGCTAATAAAATTGATATTAAAACAGTTGCCGATGGATTTTTAATGCAAACACCTGATGACAAGTTAATCGAGGGTGAATTGCAAGTAGTGACAAAACGCAAACCCACTCCCGATGAGATTAAATCAATGCTATTTAGTTTCAAAGTTGTAAAGCATGTAAAATCTAATGCAATTGTATTCACAAAATCTGATAGAACACTTGGAATAGGTGCAGGGCAAATGTCTCGGATAGATTCTGCCCGAATCGCTGTTGCAAAAGCTAAAATGGCAGGTCTGGACTTAGCAAATTCCACAGCTGCATCGGATGCGTATTTTCCATTTGCTGATGGTCTTACTGAAATTGCAAAAGCAGGAGCGACGGCGGTAATTCAACCTGGTGGTTCTATTCGTGATGATGAAGTTATTAAAGCTGCGGATGAATATAATATTGCTATGGTATTTACAGGTATGCGGCATTTCAGGCATTAAAAGAATACTCTTATGGATACTGCTTTGCAAAATAAGCTTCTCAAATCTCAAAAAAATGAGATAACAGAGCATTATGTTTATGCTAAATTAGCTGATAAAATCAAAGATAAGAATAATGCTGAAATTCTTATACAAATTAGCAAGGATGAACTCTCACATTATAACTTTTGGAAAAATTATACTCACAAAGACGTCAATGCTAATAAATTCCGAATTTTTCTTTATGTTTTAATTGCGCAAGTTTTTGGACTTACTTTTGGCATTAAATTAATGGAAAAAGGAGAACAAAAAGCTCAAGTGTCATATTCCGAACTTGTAAAATCATTACCAGGTGCTAAAAGTGTTGTCGATGATGAAAATAATCACGAAAATGAGTTAATCAATTTAATCGAAGAAGAGCGATTGAATTATATAGGGGCAATTGTTTTGGGATTAAACGACGCACTTGTCGAACTTACAGGCGCATTAGCAGGTATGACATTTGCAATTCAAAATCCTCAAATTATTGCACTAGCTGGATTGATTACAGGCATAGCAGCATCCTTTTCGATGGCAGTAGCTTTGTATTTATCAGAGAGAGCAGAAAATTCCAATTCAAAACCCCTGAAATCAGCATTTTATACAGGAATTTCCTATATTATAACAGTCATATTACTTGTTTTACCATATTTGTTGATTGCTAATCCCTTTATTTCACTGATATTCACAATGATAATTGCCTTAATAATTATATTTATATTTTCTTTTTATGTATCTGTGGCAAAAGATTTATCATTTAAACATAGATTCTTAGAAATGACCATATTAAATGTATCAGTTGCATTAGTTACATTTGGCATTGGTGCTTTAGTAAGAGAAGTATTTGGTATAGTAGTTTAATATTATTATTGATTAAATTCTTTGCCTTTTATGAAGACTTTTTCAATATGATTTACTCCATAATGGTAAAATAGATCTTTATATGATGGAGAATCAAGAATAATAAATGATGCTTCCTTGCCGATTTCGAGGCTGCCAAGCTTTTGAGATTGTTCAATTGCATAAGCTGAGTTCAATGTGCTGGCAACAAGTGCTTCCTCAGCAGACATTTTGGAATTGATTGTAGCAAGCCATAATATCATTTGCATATTTTCATTGAATGATGAACCTGGGTTACAATCTGACGCTAGAGCAGTAATTGCACCTTCATCAATTAATTTTCTGGCAGGAGCATACAGCGCCCGAAGTGAAAATGATGTTCCAGGCAAGAGTGTGGCAACAGTATGGGAATTTGCTAAGCTTTTAATTCCTACCTCACTAATCATAATAAGATGATCCGCTGATACAGCATTAATCTGTGCTGCAAATTCTGCACCACCAAATTGAGCAAGTTCATCAGCGTGCATTTTTATTTTCAATCCTAAATCCATTGCTTTGTTGAATATTTTCTCAGCTTGAGAAATTGTATAATATCCCTCATCGACAAATGCATCGCAATATTCCGCAAGATGTTGGTCGGCAACTTGAGGCAACATCTCATCACAAATAATATCCACATATTTATCGTGATTATTTCTATATTCTTCAGGGAAATCGTGAGCACCAAGAAATGTAGATGAAATATGAACAGGTAAGTTCATTTTAAGCTTTTTTATTACACGAAGCATTTTCAATTCATTTCCCAAATCTAATCCATAACCACTTTTTATTTCAAATGCAATCGTGCCATATTTTATCGCATTAGTTATTAATTTATATGCATTATTATAAAGTTCATCTTCTGATGCGTTGCGAGTAGCATTAACAGTTGATAATATACCCCCTCCTTCCTTTGCAATATCAATATATGTTGCACCTTGCAATCGTCGGATAAATTCATTTGCTCGAGAACCAGCAAAAACTAAATGAGTATGCGGATCGACAAAACCTGGCATTATAGTTTTACCCGAGCAATCATAAATTTCATCAATCTTATAATTTTGATTATTAATTTTAAGATTAAAAGGTTTATTTGAATTGTTATTAATGAAATTTTTATCAATTTCATTTTGATTGCCAATCCATAAGATATTATCATTGCATATCAATGCAGAATTTGACTCTTCGCAAATGTTCTGCATATCAGATTGAACTTTAAATTGACTGTTATTATTTGTAATTCTAATTAACGAAGTAATATTTGTAAATAAAGTAATCATTATATTATATATTAATATTGGGGATTTTGGAATTATTATATATTTAAAAAATAAATAGACGTAATCAAAAATCTATAGTTTATATATTTGAAATGTCATTATCATTTTAAAATAAAAAAACCTTCCGATAGAAGAACCATCGGAAGGTAAAGAAATTTGATTAATTTAATAATTAATCATTTATCATTTATTGAGCTATCCAGCCACCATCAACAACAATTGTATGGCCTGTAATATAGTCACTGTCATCACTCACTAAGAATCCAACAGCATTAGCAATATCGTCTGGTTTTCCTAGTCTACCATAAGGTATTGCACCGAGTAAAGCTTTCTTACCTTCTTCTGTTGCTAAAAGATCGGCAGTCATTGGTGTTTCAATTACACCTGGTGCGACAGCATTAACGTTAATATGGCTACTTGCTAATTCAAGTGCAAGTTCCCTTGTGAGATTTAGAATTGCTCCTTTTGTTGCACAATATACAGATGAATTTGCAAATCCAACAAATCCTGCAATGCTGCATAAATTGACAATTTTCCCATAGTTCTGAGATTTCATTATTGGAATTACATACTTATTCGCCAAAAGAGTACCGCGCAAATTAACGTCAAGGACTTTGTCAATTTTGGAGGTATCCATTGTATCCAGGGGTTCTTGTATAAAAATCCCCGCATTATTAACGAGAATATCAATTCGTCCAAACTTATCAAGAGTGGCTTTCACCATATTCTTGATATCCTCTTCGAGAGAAACATCCACCTTCAATGCAAGTCCGTCACTGCCGATTTGTTTTATTTCATCAACAACTTTTTGGCAGTCTGCCTGATCAATATCAGTTACGACAACTTTTGCTCCATTACGAGCTAAAAGCAATGCAATTGCGCGTCCTATACCTCTTCGTGCGCCTGTTACTATGGCAATTTTGCCATTCAACCCATAATTATTCATAGAAACCTCATATTTATTTTTAATATATAATTTTTTAAAATTGCATTACTGCAATTTTAATGTTTACAAAATTAAATAATAAAATTTAAATAACAAAATATATTAATATAATTTAATTAATTTTTATAAACTAATTCATAATCTATTATCAATTAATATTTATTTATGTTCAGTATAATAATCTGAAACCCAAATTTTTATTGATAATTCTTTATAAATTTTAAGGTAATTTTCTGAAAACAGTATAATTAAGAAAAATACTTAGAAATATAAATACAAATCCAGCTATTGTAAAAGGCAAATATTCTTCTGTCTTTTTAGTGAAATATGCAACATCAATTTTGGATTTTTCCATTTTATCAATTTCTTGATAAATTTGCTCAAGGGATTTTGTATCGGTTGCACGGAAATATTTGCCACCTGTAATTTTTGCTATTTCCCGTAATATGCTTTCATCAATTTTGACATCTATTTTTTGATATTGAACCCCAAAAGGTGTTTGAAATGGATAGGGTGCCTCTCCTAAAGTTCCGACACCAATTGTATATACTTTAATGCCATAAGTACGGGCAATTTCCGCAGCGGTTTGCGGTGAAATAAAACCCATATTATTAATGCCATCTGTAAGCAAAATGATTACTTTGCTTTTTGCTTTGCTATCCTTCAATCTTGATACACTTGTTGCAAGCCCCATTCCAATAGCTGTACCATCTTCAATCATTCCACTTTTAATGGATTTTAAAAGATTTTTCAATACGCTATGGTCAATGGTAGGCGGACATTGAGTGAAGCTCTCGCCCGAAAATACAACCAATCCAATCCTGTCGTTTACCCGAGCATCAATGAATTTCATTGCGGTCTGCTTTGCAGCTTCTATTCTATTTGGCTTTAAGTCTTCGGCAAGCATCGAAGTGGAAACATCCATTGCTAACACTATATCAATTCCTTCGGTTTGTATTTCCTTTCGAGTTGAAGAAGATTGAGGCCTAGCAAGTGAAATAATTATAAAAATTAGTCCTATACAAGTGAAAATGAATGGTAAATGGCGGAGCTTTACTTTTAGACTTTTTGATTTAAAACTCAATACATTTACAGTTGGAA
>DAOTPH010000078.1:0-7893 GCA_035451765.1 Bacteroidota bacterium
TGAATCAATTAATGACCAGGAAGTAGCAAATGCTTTATTTTCTGAAGTTGAGCAATGGCTGGCTAAAAGAGGTTTAGATACAATACGTGGCCCAGAAAATCCCAGCCAAAACGATGAAATTGGATTGCTTATTGAAGGATTTGATTCCCCGCCAATGGTTTTAATGGAATATAATCCTCCTTACTATATTGATTTAATTAAAAATTCGGGATTCAATCTTGCAATGACCCTATATGCTTGGCTTTTGGATGCAAACAATTATATGACTGAAAAGCTCGAAAGATTGCAAAAAATTGTCAGAGAAAGGTATAAAATTACAATAAGAACCGTCAATTTTAAAAATAAAAAACAATTTAAAAAAGACGTAGATACACTTAAATATATCTATAATATGGCGTGGGAGAAAAATTGGGGATTTGTAAAAATGACAGATGAGGAATTTGATTTTCTTGTAGCAGATTTGAAACAAGTGGCTGACCCAAATCTTGCATTAATTTGCGAAATTGATGGAAAGCCCGCTGGCGTTGCTCTTGGAATTCCCGATATTAATCAGATTTTAATCTATAATAAAAAAGGTTCGATGCTTGGTGCTGCCTGGAATTTTATGACAAAGTCAAAAAAAATTAACCAAATGAGAATTATTATTCTTGGAGTTTTAAAAGAATATAGAAATACAGGTGCTGATTCTGTCTTATATTATGAAATTAGCAAACGCGCTATTGCCCGCGGTATAACAAAAGCCGAAGCTTCTTGGGTGCTTGAAATTAATCAAGAAATGAATCGAGCTTTACAACAAACAATCGTAGGGACATTATATAAAAAATATGGATTATACGAAAAGCCTATACTTCTAAATCAGTAATTAAATTCTTTGTGGCAAGTTTACCGCTTAATGCTGCTGATTCCATAGTTGAAGGTAAATTTGTATTTGTCCAGTCCCCTGCAAGATATATCCCATTAAATATTTTTTGCAGTGGGCGTAATCTTTCAATTTGAGGAGTTAATTTAACTGTTGCACTTCTCTCTTTTATTAATTTTGTATTATAAATCATATTTCTATTAAATTTTGGAAATATTGTTTCTAAATCGTGATATGCCATTTCAAATATTTCATCTCCCGAAGAATTAACAAACTTATCGGCAGCGCTCATTGTTAGAGTATAACGTAATGATTGTGTTGATTCCTTAAAAATCCATTGAAAATTTGTTCCAATAAGTGAATAAAAATCCTCATCCAAAAAATCTTCTTCACACCATAAATATAGTGATATAATTGGGGATGGTTCAAAATTTTCTAAATTTGGCATAGCAAAATTTGTCTCGATTTTCCTTAATGCGTAAGGTGTTGTAGCTATTATAATTGCATCAAAACAAAATTCTTCACCATTCTTTGATTTGATTATCATATTCTTACTATGCTTATTAATTGAAACAATTGGCTTATGCAAATGGATTTTTCTATTTCCATTTGGAAAAATTCTATTAAATGGTGACAACAATTCCAATAGTGGTTGATTTGAAAATACCAATCTTGCGGAATCATTATCGCAGAAGAATGCATATTTCAATATGTTCAAAAAAATTTCCCCCGATGCATATTTAGGTAATATATTCATAGTAGCGGTAATTAATGGCGACCAAAAAATATTTATCATATTATTGCTAATATGGAAATCTTGAAGCACTTGCTCTGCTGATTTTTCAAATGTATTAATATTGTTTTTTTGAACTTGTCTTATAAATTTAATATTTTTTTCTTTTTCTTTTAATGATATATTAGATAATTTAATAAAGGATATAAATTGTGAAAGTTTTCCAAATCTCCCATTAGAAAATTTAAATGCTCCCGTTTGTGATATGAAATTAACATTAAAATATTTCTGAAAATATAAATGCCTGTAAGAATTTAACTTCTTAAGCAAATCAAAAAAATTAGAATATGCCCCCACCATCAAATGCTTCCCATTATCTATTGTGTCGCCTGTTAAATCATCCTTATAGCTTGCAATCCTACCTCCAATTGTATTTTTAGCTTCGAAAATATCAATATTGACATTTTTATCCATAAGATCCATTGCCGCAGATATACCAGAAATACCTGCACCTATAATAGCAATATTCTTGCAGTTTTCAATTCGGTTCATTAGCACGTAAAATTGTTATACCAATATCTGTTTGTATCTTGTTAAGGTATGCTGATATTGTTGTGTCTAAAATTACTTTTCTCGCTCTTGAACTAGCATGCAAAAATCGAGGAATTCCAAGCGAATCCTTATATATCAACCCTGTATGCGAATAATCTAATCCTGGTTTTGATGTTACAATTGCGATAATATCGCCTGATGCTAAAAATTTTTCAATTTTTGGTATATTTGCTTTATCAATTATATAATAATCACGCGAATTTATTGAATCTTCGTAAGCTTTTATTGTTTTAATTAAATCAGGATGTTTTTTTAATTCCTCATAATATTGAAAATTTTGCGACATAAAATTACATTTAAATCGATACTTGCGACCACCTAATGCACGTGTTATATCATTTATTACAAAGTTATTTCTATTTTCATAAATCCAATCAGCTGTGTAATGCAATCGTGAAGTATAGTCATTTATGTAACCGTTTCTATATCGTGTTTTTGTGATTTCCTTAATTAAACTGTTTATATCCAATCTATCTTGTTTAATTATTCTTGCAAGATCTAATGAATTTTCAAAAAATGTAACACAATCCATCCCCTCAAAATTAACTCGACAGACCTCCGGTTCACCTTCTAATGTATTATCTTTATAAGGTGTTCCGAGAAATTCTAATCCAACCCGCGCAATTAATTCACCAATGGGCAAATCACGCCAATTTTCAGTCTTAGATTTATCAACTATTTCATTAAATTTTATCAATGTTTGAGATGATATGAAATCAATATTTTCCTCTGTCATAAAACCACAACAAAGTAAAAGAATACTTATTAATAAAAAATTCTTTTTTCTCATTTTGAAGAAATATAAAAATTCAAAATTAATAATCACAAAATAATATATTTTTAATAATTAACAACATATTTTTGGCTTAATATTAATATTTAATGTTACATTCGTAATTTTAAATTGATAAAATTTAGTTTTTATGTTAGAAAATTTCATTAATTTCGTAATTTTAAAATTTTATATAATATGCAAATTAATTCACTGAAATATGAATTGACAATAAAACGTTCCAAAGCTTATGAGTGGCGTAATGATTTATCTATCTTAAATAAAATTCTGCTTGCTTTTGGAATGGCAACATTGACAGGCATTTTAGCTCAAATCAAAATATTCTTACCTTTTACTCCAATACCAATTACTGGACAAGTTTTAGCTGTTCTTCTTTCAGGTGTATTGCTTGGCAAATATTGGGGTGGCGTCAGTCAATTTATATATATTGCATTAGGCGCAATAGGTTTGCCATGGTTCTCAGATTTAAGTGGCGGTATTAGTGTGCTTCTTGGTCCAAACGGTGGTTATTTGTTTGGCTTCATCCTTGCCTCTGCTTTCATTGGTTCTATTAATGATAAATTTCCATCAATGCGAAAATTTTTACCAATGCTAATTATAATGTTCATTGCAAATTTTGCTTTGATTTATATACCAGGACTTGTGCAACTTTCTCTATGGTTTAATACTGCATTATCGCAAAATTTATCTATTTGGCAATTATTATCAATTGGTGCATTGCCTTTCCTTGCAGGGGATTTGCTAAAAATATTAATTGCATCAGGAATAGCATCAATAATTTTACCAAAAAAAGGAAAATAAAAAAAGAGCAGAGATAAAATATTCTTCTCTGCTCTTATAATTTTCCAACTATAACGCTTTATTTTCCTTCGGGTTTTACCTTGCAGCACGCGGGTAATTTATCAAAAGCTTTTTTATCAGCTTTTATTTCGTCAGCTGAATATCCTGTTTTGCTAATCGTGTTCTTAATTTTTTCAACACTTACTTTTGCGGGGTCATAACTGATAGTTAAAATTTTAGTTGATAAATCTAAATCTGATTTTTCAACACCTTGCAGTTTATTAACTGCTTTTTCAATACGTGTTTTGCAACTTTCACAAACTGCCGAAGTCTTGATTTGCACAGTTTGCAAATTCGCTTCTGCTTTTACTGCTGTATTTACTACTGTTATAGTAAGAATCAGCCCTAGAAATATTCCGAGATAACGTTTCATTTAGTTATTCCAAAAAATTAAACAATATTTAATTTAAAAAACGATATTCATATTAGTTTATTATTAATCTTATTCCTGCATATATTTTTCTTCCCATAATCGGTCCCCAAATATATGAACTGTTGAAATATTTTCCGAAAGGATCATTAGGTGCAATAATTGGATTTGGCTGCCTATAATTTGTCAAATTTTCACCACCTAGATAAATTTCAAATATATCAAAATGACGTGTAATTTGTCCAAATAATTGAAAATATCCTGGAAAATTGTTTTTCAGTTGATATTCTTTGGGTAAATCGAGTGTCGAAGGAATCCGTCCGCTACTATTATAGCTAACAGTAAAATCGAACATCCATCTATCATTTTGAGTGGAGTATTCAATATTTGCAAAGAATTTTGAAGGACTCAGAAGCGGTTTCTGCTCAAATTTTCCTCCAATAGTTTGTTTTATATCATTAAATCTATATGCTGTAGTTAGAATCAATCCATTCATAAAATCCGTGCGTAAATCGACTTGCGCAGAATGAGCATAAGATTTTCCATCCAAATTATAAAAATGAACTTCATAAGGATTTGAATCCATATCTGTAATAGTTTGATTTTCGAATTTTGTATAATAATATTCCGTATTAAAAGTGAAATTTAAACCAAATATATCAAAATCCGAAGTTGTATTAAAACCAAAATTCCAAGCACGTTCAATATCCAAGTTTTCATCAAAGACAATTTGCCTTGATGATGCAAGTATAAACTGATTTTCTGCAATTGGTAGCGGATTGTGATAACCTTTCCCGACAGACATTCGTATGGAATTATTTGGATTTAAATTATATTTTATATGAAGACGAGGTGTGAATAAAGTTCCATAAATATTATGAAAATCCACTCGAATACCTGGAGTTACACTCAAATTCTCAATACCTGCATAAGTATATTCAAAAAACAAGCCCGGTACTGATTCCCGTTGAAACCTGTTCAAATCATTTAATGACTCATTATAAATATTATTGAGATAGGAAAAACCCAATGAATAAGAATGATGCACTTCCTCATTGCTTTTAGATTCATTTTCATTGTGTAGATGAGAATCGAAACTTGATTGCCAAATTAAGTTAACATATAAAGAATTTTGCTCATTATCATAATTGAGATTACCAAAATTGGAATTCTGACTATTGTGAGTAAATGCAACAATCGTTCCTATACTTTGATATTTCTCAGTGGGAAATACATACCCATTTTTTGTAAAAATATTATAACGATTTACCTTAGAAAATATACCGTAAGAATTGTGTTTTAAATTTCGTAAATAGTTAACTTGTCCCGATTCCATCTCATTATATATTGCATTTATGAGTATTTTTGAATCCCAAGGATCTTCACGTCTCTCCCACCGATTAAGAATATTAAATTGAGTATTCTGTGGAATATCCGTAAACCCATCGGAATTTCTGTCTTCTACACCTTTGTAAATATTGCTATGCACCATCAACGCAGTGCTGACTTTATCATTCAATTGATATTTTGACATCAAAGTTCCCTCAGTACGAAATGCATCATTTGTATAACCATTGAAAAACAATCGATCGACATCAACGGGTTCTTTATAATCAACATTAATTTGTCCTGTAATTGATTCATAACCTGTAGAGACTGATGATGCCCCTTTTGATATGGAAATTGCATTCATCCAGGGACCTGGTACATAGCTCAATCCTTGATTAGAAGCAAAACCTTGAAGATTTGGAACTTTTTCAGTCATAATTTGAGTATAAACTTGAGATAATCCTAATAGTTGGATTTGCTTAGCGCCCGAAACAGCATCAGAATAAGCAACGTCGACAGATGGATTTGTTGTAAAACTTTCCGAAAGGTTGCAGCATGCTGCTTTTTTCAACCCCCTATCTGTAATTATCTCTGTTTTTGCCATAGAGGATTGTGAAATCATTTGTGTTGGTTTCTGACCTTCAACGATAATCGTTTTAGAACTGAGCACTTGAGTTAATACTACTTCAATATTATGTTGATTGTGTGGGACAATCACTGTGTCCTTTTTATAACCGACATAACTTATGATTAAAGTTACATCGCTTTCCTGCGTATTTATTGAAAATTTGCCAAATTCATTTGTTAATGTTCCTATTTTTGTATCTTTAATAATCACATTTGCTTTTGGTAATACTGTTTTTTCATTGTTTTCACCTGTACCAAAGACAGTACCTTGTATTTCCCTTCCATAGACATTATAGCTAATTGCAATCGATATTATTATTAAAATTATTGATTTATTCATAAATGTTATTTCCAGATTTTTAAGTTTTTATGTTCTAATTTTTAATTAATTTATTGAGCAATATTGACTTATTGCTAACAGTTAATATTATTCTTCGAGATTGTTCCGCATTGGACACAATTGTCCTCCCAAGTGTAAATTACAGAAAGAGTTGTTAACTACTTTTGAGAGTCTTCTTTAGAATTATCTTTAAGAGAAGAAATTTTTGAAATGAATTTTAGGATATTAATTGTAGGTTTAACAATAACAACTTGAGCAGTTTCATAGTAATTTTCAAGTTGTTTGATTGTTTCAGAATTTTTAACATTATCAATTGACTTCTGGAAGAAACCAGATTGAACGACTGTTTTTTGAACAGCATTGAAAATGTATGTTGGGGAGAGTTCGAACTTGTTTTGATTCAGTTCACAGCAATTATTTTTCAAATCAGTTTTGAGAAAATCGTTTTTAGCTTCTTGCTCGTTTCTACAGCACGAAGCAGGCATTGAATAATTATTTTCAAGTAAATTAAATTGCAAAATTGATACATCAGTAGAATTTGCCATATTGCAATGATGCTCAATAAATGTAAATCCAAATGATGCAAAAAGAATTGTATTTACAAGAATCAATGAAACAATTTTCTTATTTCTCATATTCATAAAATTTATCACGAAATAAAAATAAAAATATTATTTATTTTCTATTTTATTCTTTAATATAATCGTTACGGTTGTCCCCTTCCCCTCCATACTATTAATAGAGATTTCTCCACCTAATTTTGTGACATAATCCTTTACAAGTAACAATCCCAATCCTGTGCCTACTTCCCCTTTAGTGCCAATAGTCGTAACAGTTTTATCAAGCTTGAAGATTTTTTCGAGGTTCTCATAAGCAATGCCAATACCTGTATCTTTAAAATTAAAAATGACATCGCTATCTTTCGTGAAGCATTCAATTTCTATTCTTCCATTTTCTGTGAATTTTATACTATTTTGGATTATATTCCTAAAAACGATAGTTAATAAATCTGGGTCGGAAGTTATTTCAAGCTCGGATGGGCATTCAATAATAATTTGGTCGCCTTTCTCTTCCGCACTCTTAATTAACTGACTCCGAACTTTGTAAAGAATTTCTAGAGGTAAAATTCGTTCTTCTTGCACTTCAAGACGGTTCAATTTTACCATTCCCCAATCAAGCATATCTCTAACAATCTTATTCAAATTTTGAGTTGTTGTCACTATTCTATTTATAAATTCTTTTCTATCTTTGTCGGACATTTTATCATAATAATGACTTAAAGTTTCACTATCGGTAAGTATTCCCCCTATTGGATTTTTTATATCATGAGAAAGGATTGAGAAAAATTTATCTTTTTCTATTAATAAATGCTCAAGTTCCTTTTCGTGTT
>DAOTPH010000079.1:0-7847 GCA_035451765.1 Bacteroidota bacterium
ATATAAATTACAAAATTGCAAAAAAGTTTAAATTTGTAATTTTGCTAAAATTATTAATTAAATATTAATGACGCTTGACTTTTTTCATTTAGTAATAATACCATTGCTGATTATATGCGCTCGTATAATGGATGTCAGCCTAGATACCTTCCGTATAATATTGGTCTCAAAGGGTTATCGCACAATTTCGGCTGTTCTTGGATTTCTTGAATCATTTATTTGGATTGTAGTAGTTAGCCAAATTTTAAAAGGGGTAAATAATTATCTTTATTACTTTGCTTATGGGGTTGGTTTTGCGCTCGGCACCTATATTGGTGTTACACTCGAGCAACGCGTATCGCTTGGGCAAGTAATTGTTCGTATTGTTACTCGCCTACCTGGCGAAAAACTCGCTGAATATTTAATCTCAAAAAATTATATTGTTACACGTATCGATGGGATCGGAACACTTGGCAAAGTAAATATACTATTTCTTGTCATCCACCGCAAGCAACTTGATGAAGTAATTGATATTATAAAAGAATATAATCCAAATGCTTTTTATACTGTTGAAGATGTTAGGACTGTAAGTGTTATGCATCAGAAAAAACCTAGAAGTAAAATATATAATGTTAATTTTTTTAAATTTTTCCAAAGATAAAAGGAGATATTATGCAAGATAATCAAAACAATGTTGTATCTTTACCTGAAAATGCATATCGAGAATTAAAATCAGGGGAGGAATACATACCCGTAATTCCTGCATCTAAAGTTGTTCCACAAGTTACAACTTGGTCAGTTGCCTGGGGCTTAATTATGGCAATCATTTTCTCGGCAGCAGCAGCATATTCGGGATTGAAAATCGGTCAAGTTATGGAAGCCGCAATTCCAATTTCAATAATTGCAGTTGGTGTCTCATCTTTATTCAAAAAGAAATATGCCCTTAGTCAAAATGTAATTATTCAATCGATTGGCGCTAGTTCAGGTGTAATTGTAGCAGGTGCAGTTTTTACAATACCTGGCTTATATATTTTGAATTTGCCTGTCAATTTTTTCCAAATCTTTTTTTCATCTCTTTTCGGTGGATTTCTTGGAATATTATTTTTAATTCCATTCCGTAAATATTTCGTAAAAGATATGCACGGCAAGTTCCCATTCCCTGAAGCAACTGCTACGACTGAGATTCTAATTACAGGAGAAAAAGGTGGGAAACAAGCGGGTTTGCTTGCAATTAGCGGTTTGATTGGTGGACTTTATGATTTCTTATTTCAATCATTTCAATTATGGTCAGAAGTATTTACCTCACGAATTTTTGGTTTTGGACAAGTCATTGCGGAAAAAACTAAAATATTACTTCAATTTAATGTCAGCGCAATGATTGTCGGATTTGGTTATTTGGTTGGTTTAAAATACGCTTTGATAATAACACTCGGCTCATTTTTATCTTGGTGGGTATTTGTTCCATTAATAAATCAAATTGGTAATATTATAGCTTCAAGCGGTGGTGGGGTTAATATCTTTGCAGCAATGGCTCCTGAACAAATTTTCACCGATTATGTTCGACATATTGGAATTGGTGCAATTGCAATGGCTGGTATTATTGGTGTTATAAAAGCAGCACCTGTAATTGGCAAAGCTTTTTCTCTTGCTACAAGTGGTCTTTTTGGAAAAGGAGTTGCGGAAGAAACAGAAATCCGCACACAAACAGACATAAAAATGACTTATATTATTGTCTTCATTGCTCTTACAATCATCGCAATATTTATTTATTTGCTCGTGGGATTTGATATTACCCTGGTTCAAGCAATAATTGCACTTCTTACAATAGTAATTATTTCATTTCTATTTACAACTGTTGCAGCAAATGCAATTGCTATTGTCGGAAGCAATCCAGTTTCAGGAATGACACTAATGACATTAATTCTTGCTTCTGTAATATTATCAGCTGTAGGACTTTCGGGACCTAAAGGAATGACAGCCGCTCTTGTTATGGGTGGTATAGTATGCACAGCACTTTCGATGGCAGGTGGATTTATTACTGATTTAAAAATTGGATATTGGATTGGAACTACACCCAAAAAGCAAGAATCTTGGAAATTCTTAGGGACATTAGTTTCAGCTGCAACTGTTGGTATTGTAATATTTATACTAAATCAAGCTTATGGTTTTACACCAAGCCCACAGCATCCAAATCCTTTGGTCGCACCTCAGGCAAATGCAATGGCTGCCGTCATTCAACCTTTGATGACAAAAGGTGCTGAAGTTCATTGGATATTGTATTTAGTTGGTGTCATTATAGCCCTTGTTGTTAATTTTCTAGGAATATCTCCCTTGCCTTTTGCGCTGGGAATGTATCTGCCAATGCATTTGAATATACCATTGCTTGTAGGTGGAATTATCTCTTATTTTATGCAAAAAAGCAAGAAAGGAGAAGCCATAGCAAAAGCACGCCATCAAAGAGCAACCCTCATTGCCTCGGGGTTTATTGCAGGGGCGGCATTGCTGGGTGTTGTAGGTGCTTTGCTGAAATTCTTTGGCGTGGATTTATCTACAAATCTATGGACTACAAATGAAATTGGTGGCGAAATTGTTGCAATCATTGCTTTTGTTCTTTTGATGGTATATTTCGTTTGGGATTCACGTCGAGCCAAAGCCGAAGAATAAGATTTTATTTATGGAAATTGCGACGCAGAAACCTAAAAGGTTTCAATTCATAGATGTTTTGCGCGGATTGTCAGTGCTTTGGATGATTGAAGCACATTTGACAGATGTAATACTCGATACAAATTTTAAGAAAACGGGATTTTTTCATTATATTGATATTTCAAACGGTTTTGTCGCTGTAATTTTTCTTTTTTGCGCAGGAGCAAGCTTTTATATTTCATCATCTCGAAAATTTGATGATTATAAACATTTCCGCAAGCCGCTATGGCGTTATCTACAACGATTAGTGTTTATACTTGTTATAGCTTTTGCCTTGAATTTGCCTCGTCTATCAATTTGGTTATTTACAAATGCATCATATAATGAATTGATAAAATTATTCGAGTGCAATATCTTACACACAATTGTATATTCATCAGTTTTTGCTCTTCTTATATTTTTAATAATACCAAAATTAAAATATTTAAAATACATTTCATTAATAATTGCACTTGTTATATATTTTGCAACATCTTATGTTTGGTCGCTTGACCCATTTCAATCTATGAATTTATTTTTTGCTCCAATGTTTGCGGAATGGCCTGTATCTCATTTTCCATTATTTCCATGGATGGGGCATTTTTTTGTAGGAATTGCAATTACATCTTTTTTTATGGAGGCAAGTGATAAGATTGCAATTTCCAAGAAACTAGGAATTATTTCATTAATATTAATTTTAATAACATTATTAGCAAAGAATTTAAATTTATATAATTATCCTTATGTTCAAAATTGGTGGGATACCGATCCTGGGCATTTTATTTTTCGAGCAAGTGTGACAATTTTATTATTTAGCATTTTGTATTTAACTGAACATATATACAGCGATAAATGGTATTCTAAGCCATTAGTATTGATGGGGCAGGAATCGTTGTTTTATTACGTTGGCAATGTTATTTTCATTTATGGGTCAGTAGCAAATATCGGATTTAGACAAATCTTTCATTCGAGCGCCTCGCCTATATCGACACTGATTATTTATATAGTTTTTACTATAGGTTTATATTACATTGGTGTATTATGGCACAAAACCAAAGATGAAAAGCCAGATCTATCAAAGAAGATAATGTATTCGACAGGTGTTTTATTATTGACAATTATGATTTTTAATTAAAAAAGGCGGATTGAATGAATCCGCCTTTATTTTGGGTATTATCATTACTCAAATTTAAAGCTTTGAATACATTGTTCAAAAATCGGCAAATAATCTCGCTGTTCACCTGCAAACCAGTTCATTGTAATTCGATAAAGCTTATCTCCATTAATTACAAAATAAACACGTGATAAAACATCTTTGCGAGCGCTGTAGCTCATAACATAAGCATCTTTGCCGCCAATTTTGGTCTTTTGAGGTGTTGCATTCTTGTAATTGGGCCTATTTTCTTCAACAATTTTTTGAAGATTTTTATTTTTCGACGCATCAATAACATCCACCACAATATTGCAGTCTGCACGGCGAGTGCCAATATAGTTCTTTGATTCCAAGACACCTGAAGATGAGGGACCACGTTCAGCAGAAAAATTATCAGGAATTTTTATGGAATATCCTAACCCTGATTTTGTAACTAATGTCTTTGACGGTGGTGGTTGTTCTGTAACAGTTTTTACAGTATCAGGAGTTGCTTTTGGAAATTTTCCCGGTTTAAACGATTTTATGGCTCTATCAAAAGCTTCTTTATATTTATCATAAGTGCCATCGAATGCTTCTATCTGAAATACATTCACAGTTGAAGGATCGTTTTGTAAAACATAAGTTTCGCCATAAAAAACTCCACTATTCAATTCAAAAGTATAAGTTAATTTCTTTGCGGGATATCCTGCAAATTGCACATCTTTTATTTCATAAACATCATCAGTAAATTTTTTGATTTTTTTGATAACAGTATCAATTGTCATAGCTGAATCCATTTCGAAAAGATTAATATCGATTTTTGCTCCTGGGAAGCCCTCTGGATCGTACCGTACAAATCGAGCCTTAGCTTCACTTGAATTAAAAACAACAAATCGTATAGGATTGGTTGTTTTGATCCAATTTTTGGGATATTCTACTGTCAATCCTGACGTATTATCGGTATAAGTTTCGTAGCCCTCTACTTTCGGCGCTTTAGGACCTTTAGAGCAACTTGCAAGAATTAATACAATTGAAAGAAACGCAAATAATGTTGTTATTTTTTTCATATCAACCTCGTAATAAATGAAATTTAATTTAAAACAAAATTAAGAAAAAAGGTCGTGAAAAAAGTAATGGAAATAATAAATTTGAAAAAATGTTAGGAAATATATCGTAAGAATTCAGAATTTTGAAAATATACTCCTTTTTTTAAAAAAATATATTAATTTTGAAAAAAGATGATAATTATATAAAAATTTTTTATTTTTTCAATATATAGTAGGAATATTTTATTGAATACATTCCAAGAAAAATATAAAAGGGAAAAAACCAGCCTATTCACAGCTAAGCCTTTTTTGAAATGGGCGGGTGGGAAGACACAGCTTTTAGAGCAATTTAATAAATACTTCCCCGAAGAGCTGAAGAATGGTACAATAAAAAATTACTATGAACCTTTTCTGGGTAGTGGTGCAGTTTTTTTTTATATTGCACAAAATTATCAAATAGAGAAAGCTTATTTATCTGATATTAATGAAGATTTAATTTTAGCTTTTACAGTTGTTCAAAGGAATGTAATAGAACTTATAGATGAATTATATACTCTTAAAAATGGATATATGGTAAGGAATGAAATTGAGCGTGAAAAGTATTTTTATGAAATTCGTGATATATTCAATTCAGAAAAGGAAAAAATAAATTATAATACTTATAGTACAGATTGGATACCAAGAGCAGCTAAATTAATATTTTTAAATAAGACTTGTTTTAATGGACTATTTAGATTAAATAGAAAAGGCGAATTTAATGTCCCTTATGGTGGATATGAAAATCCTCGAATTTTAGAACAGAGTAATCTGATAAACGCAAGCAATTTACTTCAAATCGCTGAGATATTCCCAACAGATTTTGAAAATATTAAAAATAAAATTATATCTGACTTCTTTATTTATTTTGACCCACCATATCGCCCAATAAGTAACACTTCAAGCTTTACATCATATAGTAAGTATGATTTTACTGAGGATGATCAAAAGAGGCTTGCAAAATTATTTAATGAAATTAGTAAAAATGGCAATAAGTTAATGCTCAGCAATTCAGACCCAAAAAATATTAATGAAGATGATCATTTTTTTGAAGAAATGTATTCAAACTTTCGCATCATACGTGTACAAGCTAATCGAATGATAAATAGCAAAGGCGATAAGCGCGGAAAAATTAATGAACTTTTAATTTTAAATTATTAATACTTATGAATTCTGAGCCTTGGGAAGCAATATTTGAAAAATATAAGATATTAAATCATAATTTCTCAACACCTTTTTATATAACCGCAGAGCAGATAAAACAAGCAACTTCTCAATTCAAAATGACAAATCAAAGAGAAGTCCGAATACTTTGCAAACAAGATTCAAGAGAAGATAGACCGAAAATTTGAAATAATTGAAAATGAATAGTAAAAGGTTTTAAAATCGAAACTGGACCCACACCTTCAAATCGTGGGTTAGAAGTGTTTTTTTATAATTCAAAGAGCCAAGATGAATCAATTCCCAACAGTAGAGACGTCATATATGACGTCTCTACAATAGATATGTTTGAACCTACAACCTAAGCCATCGATTTAATTTAATAATGCACCTTCCTTAATCCATTGCCTAACGCCTTGAATTTGATTTGTTGTAATTGCACCGCGGTAGAAATACTTGATATGTGGCAATCGATTTTCAAGAATTTGCACTAAAATACTGCCATCGGGATTGCCTGGAATAACTAATCCTGGATATTGCATTATCTTAAAATAATCATCCAAAACAACTCCTCCTGCATTTGAGAAGCTACTATGGCAACCTGCATAAGCACAATTATACCGTAAAAATGGAAGCACTTGAGCAGTGAATTTCACATTTGAATCAGGGAAAACAATATTTTCACCATTAGAACTTATACTCGATTCAGAGCACCCATAAATCATAGGAATAAGTATCATCAGGGAAAATGTAAGAAATATTATTTTCGATATTTTCATCACGAGTAGCTTTCATCAAGATTAGGAAATTCTGAATTTTTTATATCCTCTAAATATCTCGAAGCAGAATCGCTTATATCTTCACGCAAATGAGCATAATGTCGAACAAATCTTGGAGTAAAGTCAGTTGTAATTCCGAGCATATCTGTATAAACCAGGATTTGACCATCACAATGTGGACCCGCACCAATTCCAATTGTAGGAATTGAAAGTTGGTGAGTAATTTGTTCTGCAAGTTGCAATGTGATTTTTTCCAATACAATAGCAAAGGCGCCTGCTTGCTCAAGAATTTTCGCATCATTCAAAATTTTATCTGCTTCCTCTTGAGTTGTTCCGCGTGTGCGATATGTGCCAAATTTATAAATGCTTTGAGGTGTTAGTCCAAGATGTCCCATAACGGGAATGCCTGAATCGGTAAGCATTTTTACAGTATCAGCCACTACTTCCCCACCTTCGAGTTTGACAGCTTCTGCACCCGCTTCTTTCAGCAAACGACCTGCATTATAAAATGCATCTTCCTTAGATATTTGATAAGACATAAATGGCATATCTGCGACAAGCAATGCGCGTTTTATTCCATTTTTGACTGCTTGAGTATGGTAAATGATTTGGTCAATCGTGACGGGAATTGTTGTTTCAAGCCCTTGCACAACATTACCAAGCGAATCACCTACCAATATAACATCCATCCCAACTTCATCAAATATACGGGCAATGATTGCATCGTAAGCAGTCAATGCTGCAATTTTCTCACCTTTTTCTTTCATTTCTTGCAATCGCAATGTCGTTACTTTGCGATTGTCAATTTTAAAATTTTTTGTCATATAAATTTATTAAACATAATTTAATGCTTGAGTCAAATCTGCAATTAAATCATCAGAATCTTCAATTCCGATTGATAAACGAACAAGTCCGTCAGTAATTTTTGCTTTTAGACGAGATTCCTTATCCATTCCCGCATGGGTCATTGAAGCAGGGTGCTGTATTAAAGATTCAACACCGCCAAGACTCACCGCCAGTTGGAATAGCTTC
>DAOTPH010000080.1:0-7844 GCA_035451765.1 Bacteroidota bacterium
GAAAGGATAATCGTGGGTCGATTGTTACTTTGTCAATAAAATTCCAATAATCAGCACGTATTCCCCCCTGGATTGAAAACAAATCAGTTGGTTGATAATTAGATTGAATAAAAAGAGAATGATTCCAATTCTTTATCCTTATTGTTGATGCACTTGCTGATGTTCCAAAATATGTTGTATCCAAATTTCCTGAATAATTTTGAACTATATAAAAATTCAAATTCGATGTTTGATATCCAAATTTAATTGTAGCCTTATCATTCAAAAGCCATTCAAAATTTGCTTTTAATGTATAATCATCAATTGAATTAATAAATTGTACAGTATAACCCATTTCATCGCCAAGAAGATTATTTGAAAAACGAGTGTAGCTTAAATTTATATTGCTAAATATTGATTTATTATAGATATGCGTCCAATTTATCCCGCCTAAATAATTTGATAAATTCATATCTGCATTAAAGCCTGTTCCCGAATATTTGAACTTGTCGCTAGACATAAAACCTGTAAAAGATAATTTATCATCATCAGATAAATTCTGAACAAGTTTAGCATTAATATCATAAAAACCAAAATCAGGCAATGGCATTAAAGGATCTTCCTTTATGAACAATTTTATTAATTCCAAATATGTTCGCCTTGCACTAAATGACCAACTCCCTTTCATTACAGGACCTTGCAAAGAAATTCTAGATGAAATTGCACCAATAGAAGCAAGCCCTTGAAATTCTTTTTGATTTCCATCATTTTGAGTAATTGATAGTACCGACGATACCCGTCCACCATATTCTGCATTAAATCCCCCTTTAATTAATTCCACATCTTTGATTGCATCTGTATTAAATGTTGAAAAAAAACCAAACAAATGCGATGGATTATACACTGTCGAGCCATCTAATAATATTAAATTTTGGTCGGGAGAACCGCCCCATATATATAATCCACTCGAAATTTGCGAACTTGTCAGAATCCCTGGTAAATATTGCAATGCTCTAAATAAATCACTTTCCCCACCTATTTTTATATTTTTAATTTCCTGAACAGGTACATCAACTCTGCTCATTGTGATTTCACGCTTATCTGATTCTCGCTCTGCCGAAACTATAATTTCCTCTGTTTTTATACTGGTGGGAACAAGTTCAATATTGAAACGCTGAGCATCATTTGGTTTGAAATTTATCTTTTTCTCATAAGTTTTATATCCAACATAACTTACAATTAAAGTATGCTCACCTGCTGGAATTTTTGTGATGCTATAATATCCATTTTTATTTGTTCTTGCACCAATTTGCATATCTTTAAAGCGCACTGATGCACCAATTAATGTTTCCCCTGTCTCTTTATCGCGTACAAACCCACTTAGTGATGCATAGTCTTTTGAGTCTGTTGCATCTTCAGCATAAGAATTAATAGAAATAAAAATTAACGCCGTAAATATGATTTTTATACAATTGTTTTTCATAGTAACTATGATTATAGCATTGATGAACGCTTGCGAACGTACCATTCTATGGAAAATAATAATATTACAGGAATCAATAACCAAATTTTATCCCATAGTGTATATTCTGCTCTATATATTTTTGTTTGTGGTTTGAAATTTTTTAATTTATAAATATCATTAAATATATTAGACACATTATCTGGAGTATAGAATTTACCTCCTGTTTGTTCAGATATTTTCATCAATAAATTTTTATTCATTTGCAAATCATAAAGCTCAAAATTTGTTGCTTCAACTGTAAAGCGATTCTCATCTTTTCCTAATAAATTTCCATTTGAATATACATTTGATGTAAATCGATAATCACCCGCAGGCAATGGCGGCATTGTATATGAATAAACACCATTTCCTTTGTTTGTTAAAGTTATATCTTTACTTATCTGCTCGCCTTTTATATGTACATAAACCTGTGCATTATCGATTGGATTTAAAGAATTGTCATAAATTTGCCCCACAAAATCAATTTCTTCGGCGCTTGAATAAAATTTCTTGTTGGTTTTGACAACAATTTGTTTTTCCACATCTGAAATCGAAAGCCACCTTATTGTATTTGATAAAAAAGTTGTAAATAAATCAATTGCGTTTGTATTTCCCTTTGCAACCTCGCGTGCATATCCCATAAGCTTCCATCGATATAAACCATATCCAAGCACAGCCACAGAACGTGAATTTTGCATCTCACGAGTAATAATCATTGGTTCATTGAATTTTACATTTTCAATTTTTGATAATGCTAATACTTTGCTATTTATTTTTGGATTAACAAAAGTCTCAGTTTTGAAAATTGGTGGCAAATTATTCCATAAATCTATATTTTGCAAATTGCTTTCAATTTTAAAAATTGGATCATCTGCATAATTCTTTTGAACATCAAGAAATACTTGGAATTCACGTGGTGAAGAATTGATAATTTCAAATGGCATATATTCCTGTATTCTCTTGAATTTTTGCAAATCCAAATCTTTGCCTAAAATAAATAAACTCGGTTTTCCCTTTGCAAGTTCTTGAGCTATCAATGATAATGTATTATCAGGTGTAAATTTATTTGGAAAATTTATAAAAATAAATAATTGTGTTTCGCTGATTTTCTGAGGGGTTGGATTATCGTAAAATTCGCTTTGATATTTTTGCACGAATTCATTTATTGTCAATTCCTTATCTTGCGATAAATACTGATTTATAAATGATACATCAGGTTGCGGGGCTGATGAAAATATTGAAATGACTCGCTTGTTTTTTATAACCCTTATAAAATTAGATGATGCATTATTTTCTACTGTATATTCACCTTCCAATGGTACAGCTCGAACAGTTAGCTTTTGGATACCTTCCTTTTTTGGCAAATACTTAAAGAATCCATTATACAATTTTTGCTCATTATTCAAAATTATTATATTATTATCAATAATCTGATTATTTTCAAGCAATTGTAAAGTTAAATTTTTATTTCCATAACCACTTGCAGAAAATGAATAATTTATCTCAATTGGATTATCAATAAACGCAACTTCATTAGAAATAAGCTGCTTCATTGCAATATCTTTCGGTGCATTTGTATCGCCAATCCCAACAGTAAAAATCTGCTTGGATAATAAATCGCTTGTGTATATTGGATTTTCACCAGAATTGACATCGCCATCCGTAATAATTATGTATGCTTGGTAGTTGTTATCATTTTGATGTGTCGATATATAAGAAAATGCTTGAGATAAATCAGTCAGTTGTCCTGAAAAATTTAAACTATCAAAAGCAAAATGATTTAATTTCTTTATTTTATTGGCAAATAAATAAAAATCAGCTTCATTTTTAATCTTTTCAAGATTTAAATCTTTTATAACTTTACGATATGCTTCTTTTCGGTTTATACTTGCATCCGTTAAGCTCATTGAATATGAATTATCAAGCAAAATTGCAATCTTTGGCTCAATAATTTTTGCTGAAGATTTTACAAAGGATGGTTCAAACAAAATAAAGAGAAGTATTATAAGTCCCAGCGAGCGCAATGATATTAAAAGCGCCTTTTTGCGGTTGCTTATGGCAGGCACAGTCCTCCAATATGAAAATATCGTTATCCCAACTAGAATCAAAGCAAAAAGCAAAAACCACCAGAAATTCAGACCAAAGGTAAAGCCGCTTGTCTCCATTACGTTATTTTTCCCTTTATGACGGAATTTTGCTCAATTTGTTTCAAATTAGGAAGTGAAAAGAAACACCCAGATTTCTTTACTTTTATAGTGAAAAATATGCCAATTTATCTTCTAATTTATCAAACTCGTTAAACCAAAAATTTTGGTATTTTTCTGGAATTTCAAATGAAAAAGAAGAATTTCTATATATCAATTTAACTGTAATATTAAGTTCATCGTGGTGGAATACTTTATATTTTTCTGTCTCTTTATTTAAGAAAATCGAAGTATAACCATCGATTTTTGTATATGCAGATTTGTGCTCTGTTCCCTTAGGGTCAATAAAAAGTATTGTATAATCATTTCCTTTTTGTAGCCAGAAAATAAAATCAGGAAAAAATTTCGAATTTATGGCCATTTCTGAATTTACATAAGGAATATATACTTCATCAAGTGTCTCATCAATTTTTGAAAACATCCACCAATCAAATTTAGAAAAATAACTATTTTCTTTATTAAGATAATCTACTAAATCATTTATGAAATCTCTTTCACTTTCTACTTTAATTATATGCCTAAGATAATCTTCCTTCTGATTTTCAGCTATTATTGTGGGTATATAGTAATGATTCTTTAAATACTGAATATTTATTGTTGAGCCGTCGTAATTAAAATCTTTTTTTTCGTGATGTGTTGATGTTATTTGTTCAATTTGGTCAGTAAATTTATTTAAATCGCCACTACTCCTAAATTCTTCTTGTGCCTTAGTAATTTCATTTTCCTTATCCTTAAAATTTTTTACAGAAATAATTGCTTCTTCCAACTCTTTTACTTTTTGTATATCTTCGATATTTGTTGTTATATGTTTGAAATGAACTATCTCGGTCTCTAATGTTTTAAATTTATCGAATTCCAAAATTGTTTGACTTATATGCCTGGAAATCTTTCTTATCAATAATTCCGGATCATTTATCGAATTCGCATTCTGATTATAATCAATTTGAAAGTATTTATTTTTTTCTCCATCAAATGCTGATTTCATTTTCGCTAACACCTTTATGCTGATATTGAATTTCATCAAAAGTATCTTATCACCTAAATTTTCAAAATAATTTTTTGCTAAATCAAAATCATTCTTAGAAATTATTAATTGAGGAATTTTATAGTCTTCCCCTTTATCTTCAAGTCTTATTTCTTTATAAACAGGAATTAATAAATTAAAATGTTTTTCTTCGATTTCAGGATTTACTTCAAATAAATATCCAAGATCTATTTCCCGTTTCTCCGCATTGAGAGTTTCAATAATTTCTTCTAAATTTTTTGCATTTGTGCCAAATACAAATAATGTTTCTAGTGGCTTACAATAATCCTTAACTTTATCAAAAAAATCTTTCGTTATTTCATTTGCATTTAATAAAGGCAGCAACCTCCGTCTTTTATTTTTAATAGGTTGAATTCGTACACCTCTCCCTATTGATTGCAATACAAATTTTTTCGCATCTATCCCCGTTCCTATATTTATATACAAAATAATATTGGGCCTATTACTATCCCAACCTTCATAAAATGACCGCGATCCCATTAAAATATTAATATTTGAATCATCCCGATTTATATTCTTAAAATAGCTTTCATTGTCAAAACTTTCTATTATTTCATAATCGTTAAGCTTATTTTTTATCCATTCAGTTATATCTCCAATTTTTATTAATGCAAATGGTACCGATGTTGTTGTCAATTTAAATATTAGCTCATTTCTGTTATCGGGTAATTTCAATACTTCAATCTTGCCATTTGTTTCTGTATTAAATATATATTTCATCAAATCTTTTATACTTATGCTATTAATTATCTCATCATTGAACTCTAATTTCTCACTTTCAAACATAAAATGGGTGTTTGTTATTATCGTACTCTTTAAGTCGGTCATTACTTCATTAAATAATTTTTCATCAATACGCTTTTTTGCAATATTTGCAAGTACTCTGAAATATAACTCAAGATCGGATTCTTCTGTGTTTACCGAATTAACTAAAGTGAGAATCAATGGCTTATGATAAACATTTTTGGCATTAATTTCTTCATAATGTTTTCTTATAATTGTATTTAAAATCAATGTCTTTAAAACAATTTTCTCTTTTTCTCTCTCTGTAAAATCCTCTCCATGTTTAAATGCATCGATATTTTCATTGCACAGAAAGATATGCTTTCCGTATCCATTCTTAACATATTTCTCAAGATTATAATTATAAACGCACGTTACAACATCCCTTACATCTGTGAATGTCGCAGAAAAATTAAACAAAAATCCATTTCGTGATAATATATTATAAAATGTCTGCCTCTTGCTTTCCTCTCTATCCCCTTTATGTGCCTCATCCAAAATTATGTACCAATTTCCCCGATTATTGTAATTTTTATAATCTAATTGTTTTTCTTTTGCCTTATCTGTAATTAAATCTGAACGGTAATAATATACTCGAATATTATTTTTTGAAAATAATGAGCCACGACTCTTTTCGGATTCATACTCCTTTAATTCTTTTAATGATATTGAAAAATCAGGATGGAACGAATTATATTCGTCAACAGCTTTTTTAAATTGGTCTATTAAATCATCTCTATATGTCAAAAACATTATATCCTTCTTTGGTAATACACCACGCTTCATTAATAAACCTAAGACTTCAATCAATTTAACAATAACTATAGTTTTGCCACTACCTGTTGCCATCCAAAAACTCATTCGATTTATAAAATGCTCAAAGGAAATTGTTCCATTATCCTCAGGATAATCATTTGCTTCAAGATATTTGATTGTTTTGCTATCCTGCCTTTTTGTATAGGATAAATTATCTCTCAATCCATTTTCTTTATATAAATCGAAGAAACTCGCTTTATTTTCCTTAAAATTATTATGATATATAAACAATGCTTTAATAGCATTCCGTAGCGCTTCCTGTTGAAAATCAAATAATCTTTTATTTTCTGAGAATTTTGCTAAATCAAAATCTTTCCATTTTTCGGGAAGATCTTCTTCAGGATAATTTCTAACTATGTTTTGTAAATATGTTTCTGCCATTTTATTTTATTAAAAGCTTAATAAATTCGTTATAATTTTTATCAATTTATCTTTTTCGCGAGGATTACTAGTTGCCACTAATAATGCTAATGTTGTAAGTGAATTATCATCAATTTTCTTTTCTCCATTTGCTTGATACAAATAACCATTTTTATCTAAATAATAAACAAATAAAAAGGATGCTATTCTTTTATTACCGTCTACAAAAGGATGATCTTTGATAATAAAATATAATAAATGCGCTGCTTTTTCTTCTAATGACGGATAAAGCTCTCTATTTTCAAAGGTTTGATATATATTCCCAATTATACCCTTTAAATTACTTCTATTTTCTTTACCAAACAAATCTGATGCTTCTTTTTTATCAATAAGTTCTTTTTTTAATTGCTCAATTAATAATATTATTTGTTCATATCTCAAAATAAATTTATCTTTATTTTTCTTCTGAATAAGCAGATTCCCACTATCATAATCTTCAAGAAGTGTAAGAGTTTTAGCATAATTGGCTAAGAATGAAAGTAATTCCTGACCTTGCCCAAGCATTAATTCATTATATGTTGTATTTTGTAGTAAATTAATTGCTTCCTTCAAGTCATTGAGTGATTGATGGCTTTGTAAAAGTCGGTTTTCATTAAGGGTATATCCTTTGATTAAATGTTCCCTAAGAGTTTTTGTAGCCCACATACGGAATTGCGTTGCCTGTTTAGAATTAACGCGATATCCAACAGAGATAATCATATCAAGGTTATACAAATTCATTTTTCTAATTTTGCCATCTGCTGCAACCTGTTCCAAAATGGAAGGTTGATTTTTTATCCAATTCACTAGTTTTATATATATTATTTATATGCTTAACAATTGCTGGACGATTAACATCAAAGAGACGCGCTATTAAATGCGCATCTAGCCAAACTGTATCTTCTTCAAGCTTTACTTGAATTTCTGGACCTTGTGGAGTTTTATAAATAATTACTTCACCTTTTTTGATTTCTTCAGTTTTCATAACAAAACTATTCCCACCAGATTAATGGTTTAATAAGTTTATAATCCAAATCTTTTGTATTGATTTTTGTTCCATCTTCAAATTCCACTTCATAATTCCCCTCTTGTAGAGGGGTTAGGGGTGTAGCAT
>DAOTPH010000081.1:0-7778 GCA_035451765.1 Bacteroidota bacterium
GTAGTGCCAATACCATATTACGAATTATTATGTGATGGGACGACGGACACAACGCAAGGAAAGTATCCATACGTAATAGATATGCCAGAAAATGATCCGCCACCTTCTAATTTGGCATTAATTATTTTCCATAAAAATAGTAGTGTTAATTACAATTTTGAAATTAAAAATGAGGATAAAAACTGGATTCCAGGAGAAACAAATATAGTTCATTGGAAAGCTTGGGTAATTGATACATCGAAGGACGCTGTTGCATTTATTACATTTGCAGATCGCGCTGGAAATGATACAACTATTATGTTGCAATATTCCAAAGGAGTTGGTGTTGATGAACCCTCTGATATTAATGGTTATTCTATGAGCAAAATCAAGCCTAATATTATTAAAAATAATGATGTTGACTTAGAATACTCAATTGGTAAAAGTGGAAGAACAACTATTAACATTATCTCAAGCAATGGTATAATTGTAAAGGAATTAGCCAATGAATTTATGGAAGCAGGAAATTATAGAATAAAGATTCCAATTGAAAATATCCCAAATGGAATGTATTTCATCACGCTGCAATCAGGTGCATTTAAAAAAGTGCAAAAAATTATAGTGCAAAGATAGTCGAAATGTTTTTATAATAAAGAGACATAGAAATCCTATGCCTCTTTTTTTATTTAAATATCAATACTCCTACACCTGTGAGAACAAGATTAAGTAAACCGAGAGGGAGAAGTACTTTCCATCCTAAATTCATTAATTGGTCATAGCGAAAGCGTGGCAAGGTCCAACGAATCCACATTATCACAAATACAAGTATATAAACTTTAATTACTAATACGATGAATTGAACAACTGCAAGCCATACGGAACCTGGCACTAATCCTACGCTTTGTGGGTCGATTGGCAATGTCCAACCACCGAGAAATAATAATGTCATTATTAGTGAAGTCGTTCCTACATTTGCATATTCGGATAAATAATACATACCAAAACGCATTCCTGAGAATTCTGTATTGTATCCTCCAACAAGTTCTTGCTCTGCTTCAGGCAAATCAAAGGGAGCGCGATTTGATTCCGCTAATGCAGTAACAAAAAAGATGAGAAATCCTAACGGTTGAACAAATATATTCCACCGAAATCCGCCCCAATGTGAAACTTGCTGATTCACAATATCGCTTAATGAAAATGAACCTGATACTAAAACGACCGAAAGGATTGCAAGGCCCATCGAAATTTCATAAGAAATCATTTGAGCTGAGGAACGCAATCCGCCTAACAAAGAATATTTACTATTGGATGACCATCCTCCAAGTACAATTCCATATACTCCAAGAGAAGTCATTGCAACAACAAATAATATCCCAATATTTGCATCGGGGGCAATTCCCATTTGTATATAATGGTCACCTATTTTTATCGGGTCAGCAAATGGAACGACAGCATATATGCACATTGCAACTCCTAAAGATATCAAAGGAGCTAATCCAAAAATAAATGAATCAGCATTCTTCGGTATAATATCTTCTTTCATTATCAATTTTATAACATCAGCGACGGGTTGAAGTATTCCCCAGGGACCAACTCTATTTGGTCCAATTCTCATTTGAATAAAAGCAGAGATCTTTCGCTCCAAATAGACAGATACTGCTGCTGATAATAGCACAAGCACTAATATAACTATTGCTTTAATTATTACTTCTAAAATTATCCAACCTATACTCATTTTCTATTGATTTTTGTTAGTAATTAAATTTTCAATCGGGTTTCATAAAATGAGAAACATAATTTATACCTACTGGTTCCGGATTCTTTGCTCCACCCAGTTTTATTCCTTCGTATTTATCTAATAAACTATAATTCATATCTTTGAAATTTGAAATATGCTGAGAAATATCATTAAACACATCTTCAACTTTTTTATAATTCATTGCTAATCCCATTGAATTTGCAATATCGCGTATGATCTTCCATCCTGGATTGCAATCTCGGATTTCGTGTTGTGTCCATTTATCATTATGCGAACCAAAAATATCTAATCTCCCCATTTTTAAACCCATTTTTGCACGATTCTCACTTGTGGTAATTGCAGGTTTGAAATGTTGAACTCTACCTTCAAAATTGATGAATGTTCCTTCCACTTCAGCATACGTAGAATATGCAATAATAATATTGGCTATTGCTGTTAATTTGTTGTGATTTGAAGCTAGAACTATAAGGCATTCAATATCTTTAAGTGTATCTAATAATTGCTCATAACCATTCAAATTATCATTCATAATAAGAATTGCTTTGATGTGTTTATTCTTAATATTAGATATTAAAGTATTAATGAAGTTCTCATCAGCTGCTTCTATTCCAACTTCCTCGCATCCTTTTGCATTTGGTGTGCGGTCCTTAACTCGCAAATAATTATCTCCAAAATTATCATCAATATGCGGAAGATATTTTAGATTGTTTGTTTTTAGTACTTGATTTGCAAATTTTTGTAAAATATAATTATCTTCCACAGTGGAATAAGCTGACCCAAATATCATTATTTCATTTGGTTTATAATGAGATAATTTTTCAATTACTTGATGTTTTGCTTCTTCAGAAGATATTTCGATTTGTGTATTATTTTGTAAAATAAATGAATTTGAAATTCTACCTTCATTAACAAAAGGATATTGCGTCAAGCGTCCCGCATCGCACATCCAGTATCGATTAACGTGCATATTAGTGCGTGGTTGTAATCGTAATATCTGATTATTTCGAACACCAATTTTCATATTGCATCCCCGAGCGCATCCTGGACAAATTGAATCATTAAAGCTCATCTCCCATACTCTTGACTTAAATCTAAAATCAAGGCTTGTCAGTGCACCAACAGGACAAAGTTCAATCACATTCATTGAATATGGATTATCAAACTTAGTATCATCGAAAAGTTGAATCTGAACACGATCACCCCGGTTTATAAATGTTAATACATCTTGCTTTGCAATTTCTCTTGCATAACGTATGCATCGCGAACATGATATGCAACGTTCGCCGTCATAAATAACATTTGGACCCCACTCGACGTGCTTTGGTTTATGATTCTTTTCTTCCACAAATCTGCTTTCGCCCTCTGAATATTTATAAGCATATTCTTGCAATTTGCACTCTCCTGCTTCATCGCATATTGGACAGTCAAGTGGATGATTTATCAACAAAAATTCCATCACAGCTTCTTGAGCTTCAATTGTTTTGGATCCCTGTGTTCGTATATACATTCCATCGGAAATAATTGTATCGCATGCAATTTGCAATTTAGGCATCCATTGAATAACAGGATTATTATTTTCATCTAATTGAATTGAACCATCAGGCAACTTTTTAGGCATCCCTGTCTCAACTAAGCACATTCTGCAATTTCCTGCTATGCTAAGTTCAGGGTGCCAACAAAAATGCGGTATATAAATATTATTTTCAAAAGCTGCTTGAATAATTGTTTTATTAGGTTCTGTGGTTATTATTGTTCCATCGATATTTATCTGAGGCATATAAAATGCTCCTTAATGAAATATAATTTTTGATAATTTCAAAAAAAGCAAATTACAAAATTTTAGTTGATTTTTAGCAATATTTTTCGAACATTGATTTCATTTTTAAAATGATTATTAGTATTGCTTATGGAATTTAAGGTTGTTGCTCTGCTATTCTCCATATTGCTTGGCAAGGGAAGTTGTTTTGGTACAATGAAGATGAAAGGATGACAGAATCTATCCCTAAATGCATATAATTTTGTACTTCTTTTAATATTTTATAGTTAGGAACTCCTTCAAAAAGTGAAATTTTCATCTGTGATAAAGCAGCAATTTCTTTAACTTTTTCAATATCGACAGACCTATTATTTCCCATCCAATCAGTGCTTCCAAAAATCAATCTTTTGCCGCCAATAGATCTTATTATATTTATATAATCTTTATATTTATAATTACTTCTTTTCCCCCAAATCATTAAATTTTCCTCAATAATATAACAATGAAATATCACTCGAAATTCAGAATATTGCTTAATTAAATCTTCAGCACCCTGTGGATTCTCAATAGCGTAGCTACAAATCGAAACTCGAAAAATTCCTTCCTCTAGATAGTATATACAATCTTCAATATTATTTGATACAGATGATAAAGTAATTGGAATATCAAGAGCTTTTATAATTTGCAGTATTATATCTCTATTTGGTGAATGGTAATCCCCATCAAGATCCGTAATGTGCAAAGTCTTTGCATTTTCACTTCGTAATAATTTGCAAAATTCTAATGGATGCTCCATTAATTCTTGATAATAAAATTCGTTTCCATTATTTGTCTGGATTCTTTGTACAGATTTGCCATTTTTTAAATCAAGCGAAGGAATTACAAGTAGCATTTTATTTCATTAATTTGTTTAAAGATAATTTTATAATCTCCTCAAGTGAAAGATTCTTATTTTTTGAATCAATCATAACTTGCGATATGATTTTATCTGCTGTATTCCGATTATATCCAAGTGCAAGCAAAGCATTAAGAGCTTCAACACGTGGGGTTTGATTTATACTTTCCATTTCGGGCTGAAATTGCGATTTTGTAATTTTATCCCTCAATTCAAGCACAATCCTTTCTGAAGTTTTTTTCCCAATCCCTGGCACTTTGCTTAATGATATTGAGTTGCCATCTATTATCATATTCTTTAATTCTGTAGAATCAATTGCCGAAAGTATTCCTATAGCTGACTTCGGTCCAATACCGCTTATATTAATTAAATTTTTGAAAAGCTCGCGCTCTTCTGCGCTTATAAATCCATAAAGTGCCATTGTATCTTCTTTATGTATCAATATTGTATATAAAAAAATATTTGAGCCAATCTCAGGGAGCATTTCATAAGTTTTTACCGATATATTAATTGAAAAACCAACTGAGTTGTTTTCAATCACAATCTCAGTTGGTTTTTTCTCGATTATTTTCCCGTTTAGAAATGAAATCATTTTATCTCTTGATTATTTTCTTAGTAATTGTTTCATTAGGAGTTTTTACCACAATAAAATACTCCCCCGATGAATATTGGGTCAAATCAATTTTTACTTCAAATTCACCATCTGAATAAAGATCCTGAGTAAATAATTTCTTCCCAAGCAAATCCCGTACTTCAATAAATATTTTTCCTTTATCAAAATTTTTCCCACGCAATAAAGATATATTACTTGTAGGATTAGGTAGAATTTCAATTGTATTGATATTATAAATATCGTTCTTCCTTACATCACTATATTTATCGACAAAAAACGAATCCGACATTGCTTTGCATCCTCCTTCATTGATGATTTCAACTTGGAAATAGCTATTTGTATCGCTAGGTAAAAGGAAAAATTCTTTCTCTGTCGCTCCTATGATCATAGTTCCATTTTGATACCATTGATGGCTATAACCATCGGTTGAAACTAATGTATTGCCATTACGAAGAATTGTAGGCTTATCGGGAATATTATATCGTTTGACAGTACAAATGGGAGAGGTGCTTTCGCATCCATTTGAGCTATATCCTGTGACAAAATAATCTCCAGGCTCAGTGATCTTTATCTTGCGTTCTGTCAAACCATTTGACCATTTATATTGACTAAATCCGAGATTCGCACGTAATTCTAATGTGTCGTTATCGCCGCATAATCCAAAATAGCTTGTTTCTGATGTAATAATAATTTCTTTCCTTGGTATTAAATTTATTTTAATTGCCTTAGATTTAGCAGTGCATCCATCAGGATAAGTAACAATAACGCTATAGAGACCACTTTCTTTAACCACAATTGACGGAGTAGTCTCCCCCGTAGACCATTTATAATTGTCTCCAGCTAAATCGACGGATAAAATTAAACTATCGCCTTCGCAAAAAGTTGTACTTCCTGTATATGTTATTGTTGGGCTTGGATAATTACAATTAATCACATCAGTTTCCCATATTCCCCGTCCATAAGTAGCAGCACGCAACTTTGTTTGAGAATTAGGTCCGTAACTGATTTCAAGCTCATTTACAACTACATTGGGCAAATCATCTCCAAATCTTTCCCAATAAGCGGATCCATAATCTGAATAGAAAACACCAATATCAGTGCCAATATATAATCTATCAGGGGAATTCTTTTGATAAACAATGGTATTTACAGGTACATTTGGCAAATTTCCTGATAAATTTATAACATCACCATTATTGATCTCATATACTTTATCTTCTGGTGCAAAACCCGATTTTGAAATCCATAAACGCCGAGCATTATTCGGGTCAATAGCAATCGATGTTATTGCAGCAGAGCTTGTTGTATATAATACGCCCCAATTCGCTCCACCATCATAAGATGCATATAAATTTGCATAATTAGCTGCGTATATTACATTTGTGTCAGATGGTGCCATTGCTAATGCCACAAGTGTTTGCGAAGTTGAAAAAGAGGATAATTTTGTCCATTTCCCACTTCCATAATTACTATTTTTCCATACATTATAATAACCAGCTAATAAAACTTGCGGATTTTGAGGGTTTAAGATAATCGGTGTCACCCATCCCCCTGTCTCATTAATACTACTACCAATACGAGTCGAGCTATTTCCTTTGTCATCTGAACGATAAAATGTACCATAATAGATCGAATAATATATTCTATTTGAATTAGTTGGGTCAATAATGCAATCCATACCGTCTGCTGAAGCTATATGTTTCCAATTTCCTTCACTTACTCGCATACTTGTACCATTATCCTGACATCCTCCAATAACCGCAATTAAATCATTATCACTTGTTCCCATTTTATAAAATTGGGTTATAGACAAGCCATTAGAAAGATCCCGCCAGGTTGTGCCATTATCTGTACTCACCGATATGCCCCCATCACTTGTTACATAAAGTCGACTACCAGATGGAGAAAACTCGAAATTGTGAATATCTGCATGAACATAAGGCAAATTATTATAATATGTCCAGCTTGAGACAGCATCAAAAGATATTGCTAAATCGTTTGATTTCCATATATTTACACCACCCGTATAAATTAAAGCTGAATTCTTTGGTGAAACACATAATGAAAGGTCGTAAGTTCCTTGTCCCCTTAAATCATTATTCAAGCCATCATACCATCCCAAAATATTAGCTACAGTGTTTAACGATGCTCTTTTAAGCCAAGTATTGCCTGCATCTGTTGATAAATAGAATCCTTCAAACCCATAAGAACTTACATTTGAAGCCAAGCAATATATATACTCAGGATTTGCGGGTGTTGTTGCTATTGCTAATCTATTTGCATAAGGTACAGTATAAACCCTTTTCCAAGTTTCTCCATTATTTGTGGAAACTGAAATAAAGCAAGAACCATTATAATTGTATGTAGAAGCGTAAACTGTATTATAATCATTAGGTTTAAATTCCATATCGATAAATGATCCCTCGGATGTTTTTAATGCCCAAGTATCCCCTCCGTCAGTTGATTTATAAATACCGACATTAGTCGCCATTAAGATAATATTTTCATTATCTGGATTTAATAAAATCCGTGTAATTAGTTTTGATTCATATAATTCTTTTGAAAATCCCGTGACTGTCCAAGTAGCTCCTGCATCTGTAGTTTTAATTAAACCTATTGTATAAAAATCTTTTCCACCGGTTCCGATTGAACCATCTGCATCGCCTGTAGCTACATAAACAATATTAGGATTTGTTTTAGCAATTGCAATATCGGATACACCTAATGAGAGAAAATTAGTGAACGGAAAATTTTGCCAACTTGACCCATTATTTGT
>DAOTPH010000082.1:0-7774 GCA_035451765.1 Bacteroidota bacterium
ATCAATTACAGGTTTGAGCTCAAGAAGATCGGGGCTTGTCTCTAGTTTATCTATAGATGATTCATTGACTTCTGAATTACTCTCCTTTTTATCCAGCTTTTTTGAGATTTTTGAACTCTCATTAGCTAATGCATTCTTTTGAGTATTGATAGGTTTTATTTCCATAATTCCACCTCATTTTTGATAAATTAATACTGATTTTTTAGAATTTAATTTTTTTAATTTTTCCGCTAAAATCTCTAATCTCGCTTGGATTAGCTCCAAATTATTCCCATCGCTATCCTTTAGTTTCAAAATTGCATTTTTCCATTCTTCATGGTTTTTACTAATTTCTGTTTTGCCTTTCTCAGATAATATGAATTCACTCGCTTCTGATAATAATTTTCCTCTCTCTTCATATAAAAATTTTATATTATCAGTGTCTATCGAGTTCATACCTTCTGATTTCAGTAATAGCAAATGAATTTTTTTAGTCGTATTTTCTATGTTATTCAAGCATTCAACTACTTCTTCAAACTTTTGCATCTGTTACCTGCCCATTTCCAAGAATTTCAGCAACTAATCGAGAAATTTTTAACGCTATTTCGGGTGGAATCTGTCTAATAACCTCATTGGATTGTGAATCAATAATTTTCAGAACCATTTTGTTTGTCTCTTTATCAATCTTAAATTCCAATAAAGTATTATCATCATTAATTATTTCTTTTAATGTCCTCGCAAGTTCATCGTAGGAAACTTTGTTAATTTTTGATTCATTTGATTCAGAATCTTTTTTATCCTTTGCTTTTAAATTTGATATACCACTAGATTGCTGAGCAATTTCTTGTCTCCCTTCATTATCTGTTGATGTCTTTGTTTTATATGTTGGGTCGAGTGTTATAGCTTGAACTCCAGTTATTGCATTTATCATATCTTACCTCTCAATTTATATTTTTGATTAATTATTATCCATAATATGATGATGTAGTACTTGAACTTAATAATGAATTCATTATATTATATTGACCTTGCGCTTGATAATATGTTTCAAGTAATGTCGTATATTGTTTTCTTAGAACTTCAGTTTGTGCATCTATTCTTACCTGTGTATCTGATATACGTTTCGTATAATTTGTTATTTGATTTGTAATCGATGTTCTTCGACTTGCTATTATTCCATTTTTTCCCTGCAAATTATATATCATATTATTAATCTTCGAAATTATTCCATCGGAAGCAGTAAATAAGTCTGCTACTTTTTGTGGATTATCTTTTAAATAATTTTCTAACTTTGTTGTATTAGAAATAATGAAATTATCGCTGTCATTTACTGTTATTCCTATATCTGTCAGGAATTTTGGAGCTTCATCATCAGTTATTGATGAAATCTTGGTCGAAACAAGTGAACGAAGATTGGATTTCAGGCTATTTATAGCTGATTCATTTCTAATTAATGATTTATTTGAATTTAGTAAATTCATTATATCATTAAGAGGGGTTAAAAGTGTATTAATAAGATCCTTGACAGAACTTGTATTTACCTGTGTTGTTAATATCACAGGTTGGTCGGTCTCCTCTTGTGGTTTTATTAAATTAATAGTTAATCCTGTAATTACATCTGAAATAGAATTCGATGCCCTATAAACATTGACACCATTGACATTCATCTTTGCATCCAAAACATTATAATCTGCCTGGATAAATCCTGCTGTTGAATCTGTGGCGATTGTTCGTGAAGTTGTTCCCGCGCCCAAAGTTGCATCTATTCCTAATAATCCAAGTACTCCATCAGTATCTGTAAATTGTATATTATTCTCTCCACCTGTAGATTTTGATGACAATGACAATCGTACTGTTGATTTCGTATCTTTTACAACAGTTGCATTTATAGTCATATCTTCTGTTTTATTTATTGCTGTCGCAATTTTTTGAAGTGCTTGTTCATTTGTTTCTGTCCCATCAAAAGAAACAGTAATATCTTTAGAAGTGCCATTGGTAGTAATACTAAAGGTTTTGCTTCCCTCACTTATTCCAAAATTACTGCTAAGATTCATTTGTTTAGAAATTAGCACGTCACTTGTGGCAATTCTATTTACTAAGATACTAGCAGTCCCTGTAAAAGCTCCACTCGTGGCAGTAGCAGTAATTACATTTGTATTTGAACTCGTTACAGCTTTTGCACCATATTTATCATCAATAGTTGGCAATTTTGTGAATGAACCTATATTATTTGAAACTGTAAAGTTCCCATAAACATCAAGAACAGACACTAGGGCATTTAGCTTAGAATTTAAGCTGTTATAAAACGCTTGGGTATTCTCTAATTTCTTTTTCTGTGTATTTAATGTATCAATCTTTGGTTGCTGAGTTGCTTGATATGCCGAAAGCAATGCATCAAGCTGAGTTTGAGATGAGCTTGATGTGCTTGATGTCGAATATAAATCTGCCATAATTTCACCTCTTTTTTATTCAACAGGTTCTAAATTAAATGCTCTTGACCATGTATCTCTTAGCTCCTTTATTATTGCAAATGCCTCATCATATTTCTTTCGAAAAATTGCTCTCTGACAATATTCATATAATCTATATAGCCGAGTTGATGTTTCTTCATATTCAAAATTTAATGAGCTCATCAATTCAATAAGCACCCTGTTCATTTTTTGAACATCGCCTTTCTTATTTGCAAGAAGAAATAAATCATACATTTTTAAAATAATCTTTTCTTTACTCCAAGTCATCACTTCTTGCTCTAAATAAGCAGGAATCTTGCCCTCGCTTGGATTTCCTGCATATAATTTTTGAGCTGCGAGCTTCTGAGATGCGTCTGCCATTTCCTCACCTTTTAATTTTTTATAATCCTATTATAAAAATGCCACCTCATTTTTCTTATCGGCACTTTTTTAAAATTGTTTAATTTTATTCAAATATTCTTTTCTCTTTCTCAAAACAAATATTATACCATTTTTAAATTTACTTATTAAAATATGCTTTCCCTTTCTCAATTACTTGCTTTGCTAAATTATGAGCATAATTTAAATCCGTCTGTCCCTCCACCGTAACAGATAATAAATATCTATCATTCAAACTATAATTCACATTTGTAATTTTATCCACTTTATTTATTTCTTCATAAATCCAACTATCCTTTATATCATCAAATTTCGATACTTTCTGATATCGCTCGTTATTATCCGATTCCAATCCAAAATTTTTCCACATTGTTGAACTGGTTAGCATTCCCAAAGATGTGTTATAATCATATAATTCAATAGTAATTTCATTTCCCTTTGCATCTTTAAATGATTTACTTGCTAATGAATATTTAGATCCGCTTACTGTCAAATTTGAACCCTCAGGCTTCTCGGCTTGCCATCCTGCAATATCTGGGATAAAGGATAGTAGTATATTATAATCAGTTGCAATTGTATCGCCTCTTTTTTTCCTTTGCTCAATTTTTGCTTCTACTACTTGCATCTGCTTATCTACTTTTTGCCCCTTCTCGACTATTTCATCGATTGAAATTTCATCTAATTTTTCTTCTTCTTTTTTCCCACAACTTGTTATAAAAAATTGAATACACAAAGAAATAAAAATAATAAATACAATTTTTTTCATCTACAACCTCATTAAAAATTCAAATTACAAATATGTTCCTTATATAAATTATATACGTAATGGCAATTCGTTTCATTTAATTCTTTCCTCTCAATTCTAATAATTGAAAGGAAAGATTTTTAATATTTATAACTCTGTATCTATTTGTGCACGTTGAAGTTTATCGGAAAAATCAACATATATGCTCTTCCATTCTGTAAATATATCAAATACTGTCCATCCACCCTCACGATGTCCGTTGCCTGTCCCTTTTACTCCACCAAATGGCATATGCACTTCCGCACCAATTGTAGGCGCATTAATATACGCAATTCCCGCCTCAATTTGGTGCATAAATTGAAAAGCATAATTAATATTGCGTGTGTAAATAGATGATGACAATCCATAGTTGACAGAATTTGCCAAATCTATTGCATCTTCAAATGATTCTGCTTTTGAAATTGATAAAATTGGACCAAATATTTCCTCTTGGAAAATTCTCATATTTTTCGTTACATTAATAAATATAGTAGGCTCAAAGAAATATCCTTTAGCCAACTCACCCTCTTTTGCGACATTCCCACCAAGTACAAGCTTTGCACCTTCTTTTTTGCCAATCTCCACGTACTCGATGCAAGTATCTAATTGCTGTTTATGAATGACAGGACCAACATCAGTGTCTTCCTTTAATCCATCACCTAATTTTAATTTTTTGGTACGCTCAACTAATTTTTCAATAAATTCATCATAAATATCTTTATGCAAAATCAAGCGAGATGTTGCAGTGCAGCGTTGCCCTGTTGTACCAAATGCTCCCCAAAGCACACCATCCAATGCCAAATCCATATTTGCATCAGGCATTACAATTTGTGGATTTTTTCCGCCCATTTCAAGTGAAATTCGTTTATTTAATCTACCGCATATCTCTCCAAGCTTTGTTCCAACATCTGTTGAACCTGTAAATCCGATCACCTTAACATCGGGATGCTCCACAATCATATTTCCCATATATCCCTTGCCAAGTACTACATTAAAGACACCTGCGGGAATACCAGCTTCCTCAAGCACTTCAGCAAACATCACACCAGCGTGAGGAACGTCTTTCGATGGTTTGAACACAACTGTATTGCCTGCTGCAAGTGCGGGCAAAATTTTCCACGATGGTACAGCAATTGGGAAATTGAAAGCTGTAATAACTCCAACCACCCCAATTGGAACACGGATTGACATATTCATTTTATTCCGCAATTCGCTTGGTGCATTATACCCAAATAATCGTCGGGTTTCGCTTGCTGCATAATATGCTGTGTCGATTGCCTCCTGAATATCACCTTTTGTTTCAACAACAGGTTTGCCCATTTCGCGGGTCATTTTGCGGGCAATTTCATCTTTCCTGCGTGCAAATATATCGCCTGCTCTTTTGATATATTCCCCACGTATTGGTGCAGGAACTTTGCTCCATTTCTCAAAAGCTGTTTTTGCCGCAACCACTGCATCATTTACGTCTTCTTGCCCTGACTCGGGAAATTCGCCAATTATATCATTAATATTTGCGGGATTAATATTCTGAAAATACTTATTCGATTTGGGTTCAACCCATTTTCCATTAATAAAATTTTTAAATCTTTCCATATCATATATTGTTTTATTATAAAATTCAAAATTAATAAATTTGAATATTAAGAGTCAAAATTAATTACAAATTATATATGAATATTGATTAATAATATAATTAGTTTTTTACTAATTATATTGCAATATTTAATATTTTTGTATTTATTATTATTACATTTTTTTTAAGAATAATCAAAATCAAATTATAAAGGTAAATTATGAATATTCTCGTTATTAACGCAGGCAGTTCGTCGCTTAAGTTCCAAATTATAAAGACAGATCTAAAAATGATTGAACAAGGCAAAGACGAAATGCTTTGCAAGGGACTTGTTGAACGTATCGGAAGTCAAGCTCTTGTTTCATTCGAGGTCCCAGGCAAGACCCAACATAAAAGTGCAACTCCATTAAGAGATCATAAAGAGGCTTTGAACTACGTACTTAATTGGATGGCGGATCCAAAAACAAAAATACCAGGTTTACATTCACAAGATGATATCCACGCTATTGGACATCGTGTTGTTCATGGAGGAGAGCTTTTTACTACGTCTGTTAGAATTGACGACGCTGTTATAAAATGCATTGAAGATAATATAGAATTAGCACCTTTGCATAATCCACCTAATTTAAAGGGAATATATGCGGCAAGAGAAGTTTTTGGCACACAGGTACCACAGGTTGCTGTTTTCGATACTTCTTTCCATTCTACAATGCCCGAAACATCATATTTGTATGGGATCCCATATCAGTTTTATCGTAGATATAAAATAAGAAAATATGGTTTCCACGGGACATCGCATCGTTATATATCTTATCGATATAGAGCTTTGAATAATTTACCGAAAGAAAAAGTAAATATAATAAGCCTTCATCTTGGCAATGGGTCTTCAGCTTGTGCAATCAAAGGCGGAAGATCGTTTGATACCTCAATGGGTTTTACACCACTTGAGGGCTTAATGATGGGCACACGTTGTGGCGATATTGATCCATCAATTGTTGAATTCATTTCTCATAAAGAAAATGCTTCAATTGATGAGGTGATGACAATATTAAATAAACGCTCAGGCCTTCTTGGCATATCAGGTCTCACTCACGATATGAGGGATCTTGAACTCGAATGGAGAGAGTTTAAAGACAGACGTGCCAAATTAGCAATTGATATGTTTGCCTACAGAGTTAAGAAATATCTTGGTGCATACTTTGTTACAATGGGTGGTGCAGATGCAATTTGCTTTACCGCGGGAATAGGTGAAAATTCAGCATTGGTCAGGAAAATTGTTTGCGAGGGTTTGGAATTTATTGGTGTCGAGCTTGACGATAAATTAAACGAGGAAACAGTTGGAGGAAAGGAAGGAATAATTAGCAAACCTGAAGCAAAAGTTAAAGTATATGTGATACCAACAAATGAGGAGCTTATACTTGCACGCGATACTTGTCGTGTTGTACTAAATGCACCTTTGAATTAAGGGGGATATTATGTTCGGAAAAGAATTTTTAAAAGAAATCGAAGAAAATGCAAAGAAATTGCATAAACAAGTAATTTTTGCTGATTCCTATGATCTACGCTCAATCAAAGCAGCGAAGTATTTAGTAGATAATAAAATTGCACAATCAATATTAATTGGTGATAAGAACCAAATTGCAAAAGTTGCAAAAGATGCTGGCGTGGACTTAAGGGGAATCGAAATAATTGAAATTGAAAATAATCCATTATTGGATGAATTTACTCAAATTCTATATGAAAGGCGTAAGGAAAAAGGTTGGACACCCGAGCAAACTCTTGCAGCTGTGAAAACTCCATTGTATTTTGCAGGTATGCTTCTTGATACAGGCAGAACAGATGTTGTAATTGCGGGGAATGTCTCTGCGACTCCAGATGTATTGCGTGCTTCAATTCATACAGTTGGAGTTGCTGAGGGAATATCACTTGTATCAAGTTATTTTTTGATGGTATTTCCTGACAAGATTTATGGATTTGCCGATTGCGCAGTCAATCCAAATCCAACATCTGAACAATTGGCTGACATTGCAATTTCTACAGCTCGGAATTTCCAATCAGTGACAGGTATTGAGCCCAAAGTTGGAATGCTCTCATTTTCTACAAACGGTAGTGCTGATCATCCTGATGTTGATAAAGTTAAATTAGCCACAAAGATAGTAAAAGAAAAAGCACCCGATATCGAATGCGATGGCGAGATGCAATTCGATGCAGCGATAGTACCCGTAATTGGGCAGAGGAAATTTCCAGGGTCAAAAATTGCGGGATATGTCAATACAATGATATTTCCCGATTTAGATGCGGGAAATATTGGGTATAAAATCGCTCAACGGCTTGGAGGTGCCGAGGCAATCGGACCAATTATGCAAGGATTGAAAAAACCATATTGCGACTTATCGCGTGGTGCAAGCGTTGAGGATATGGTGTCGGTCGCCGAGATAAATTTATTAATGGCATAAAATCTGCATTCTCCTAAGAGTGAGATAATGCAAAGAAAAAATTAAGAATTGCTTGGCTAAATTTCAAGCAATTCTTTTGTATTTTATTAAATTGAAAATATTATATTAATTTTGAATAATAATATTATGAAGA
>DAOTPH010000083.1:0-7766 GCA_035451765.1 Bacteroidota bacterium
TGAATCGGCGCCGAATCCTGAAGAAATGCGAAAAATCAAAGTTCAAGAATATACTGATAAATTTGCAAATCCATTCAAGGCAGCTGCTAATGGCTATATTGATGGTGTAATTGTACCCGAAGAAACACGCGAGCAAATATTACATTGCTTAAGCATTGGCAAAAATAAAAAGGTGCAAAATCTAGAAAAAAAGCACGGCATTCCACCATTTTAATAAGGAATAATTATGGAAGAAGATTTAAAAGGAAAAATCATCGTTGATGATACGGTTTATGAAACTTATTATACACGAAAATATTTAAGTCGAAAACCTATAAATATTGGTAATACAAACATTATTAATGCAGTCATACCTGGTGTGATTAAAGACATTTTGGTTAAAAAAGGTGATAGAGTTACAAAAAACCAACCCTTGCTTATTCTTGAAGCTATGAAAATGAAAAATCGTATTTTTTCTCCTCGTAATGGTATTGTTGAGGAAATATTTGTAAATATTGATGATAAGGTTGCTAAAGACCAACCATTAATAAAGATTACTGATTAGCTGATTTTCGGAATTTTTGCGTATTTATACCATATTTCCTAATTTTTATATGTAATGTTTCTCGGCTTACCCCAAGCAAGGCAGCTGTTTTGCTGACATTTCCATTGTTCTCTCTTAATGCATTTTCGATATTTACTTTATCAACAGCGGCTAAATCTTCCTTTAATGTGCGATGTTGAGCTGAATCAGGTAGATTCCTATTATTCATTTGCGAATGATTTTGACTTGATATAATCTTATCAAGTATTGGTATTTCAATTCTATCTTCATCAATTGTTTGCAGTGCAATATTAACTATATTGATTAATTCCCGCACATTTCCCTTCCATTCTTTCAAGGCAAGATATTCTAACGAAGAAGGGGTAAAATATTTGTCTGTGTTATATTGTTCATTATGCAATTTCACATAATAATTAACAATATCGGGAACATCCTCACGACGCTCTCTCAATGAGGGAATATTAATTTCGCACTCACGCAATCTATGAAACAATTGCTCGCGGAATTTGCCATCTTCCATCATTTTCACTAAGTCACGATCTGTTGCTGATATAAAACGCACATCAATTGGCTCGGTTTGCACGCTACCGACTTTTCTTATAACTTTTTCATCAACAGGAATAAATAAATTAGATTGCAATTCAAGTGATAAATCTCCAATTTCATCCAAAAATAATGTACCGTGATTTGCCTCGTGAAACAATCCTCTTTTCGTTTCGATTGCTCCTGAAAATGCGCCCTTGATATGTCCAAAAAGTTCACTTTGAAATAAATCTCTTGGGATATTTGGAATATCTACCGTGATAAAAGGTCCTGTGTGCTTACGGCTAATATTGTGTAAGGCTCGTGCAATTATACTTTTGCCTGTTCCTGTTTCCCCTGTTAGAAGGACATTTAAATCGGTTCTTCCAAATCGTATAATCAATCTTCCAATATCAAGCATTGCATTTGATTTTACTATTATTCCATTTTCAGCAAGGAATTTTTTGATTGTTTCATCATCTTCCTGAATACCTAATCCAATACTGCTTTCTAATACTTCATGGATTTTTTCACTATTAAGGTCGCTTTTTTCGATAAAATTAATAGCTCCAAGCTTTGTTGCTTGCACAGCAATCGATATTGTTCCACGTCCTGTTATCATCACAACAGGAATAAATGGGTAATTATGCCTTAGAATTCCAAGCACATCAAGCCCCGTCAAAGGATCATCGCTGCTGAATTCGATATCGAGCAACACTAATCCTATTATTTCTGCATTAGCCTTGATATAATTCAATCCATTGGTAGTATTATTAAATGCTATAGAATGATAACCAAATGATTTCACAATATCTTGTAATGAATTGCAAAATTCCACATTATCATCAAGAATCAATATTTCCATTTCAATTTTTTTTAAATATTTTACATTAATTTTACATTAACTTAATAATAGTAGTTTGTAGACTATCAAATACTTCACGGAACCACTTATTGCCTGCGTTTGTATACTCACTATTCCATAATGCTCGAAAATATACATTATTTGATTTATCTATATATTCAACGTAGTTCGATATGACACCGGGTGAATTTAATACTTGCGTCTTATTAATTGCATTTTGTACCATTTTATATAATTTGCAGTACTCTTCAAGCGATATTGTGCCAACTTTTTGAAAGGTCGTGTCTTTTTTGTTCCCTTCTTTAACTGCTAGTTGGATTTTACAATTATCTTTTAATTCATAAAATGTTTCAATATTTGCCTTTGTATTGATTTCTCCCCATCGAATAATTATGCCTTTAGCTGACTTTGGAACGCAAGGTGGCAATTTTGCTTGTGAACATCCATTAATCCCCATCGATAACAAGCTCACCACAAAAAATAATAATATAACCTTTATTCTAGTCATTTAATTTCTGAAAATAATTCAAAATTAATAAAAATTGAAAAATATTGAAAATATTATTAAATACATTTAATATCTTTTTGATTTTATTAATAAATATATGAATATAATTTGTTAATTTTATAAATTCAAAATTTTGTTTATGAAAAATATCTTTATTACAGGAATTTCCAGAGGTATCGGACACGCTTGCGCTGAATATTTGTCAAATAATAATATTATTTTTGGTTCTACGCGAAATAAAAACGAATTTATAAATAATCCCCAAAATTCCTTTATTAATCCTAATAATGTGTTTGAAATTGATTTTTTAAATCAAAATGATATAAAAAATTTAGACAAAATACTATATGATATTAAGCAAGATATTCAAGTCTTGATAAATAATGCAGGTGTTGTTATTTTTACTCCTTTTGAAAAATCCACAATTGATGATTTAAAAGTGCAAATTGAAGTAAATTTGTTTGGAGCTTATCATTTGACAAAGCAGTTTCTACCATCAATGCTCGAAAAGCGTCAAGGAATGATTATTAATATGATTTCTATAGCAGCAGAGAAACCTTTTGAAAATTCCTCGCTTTATGGGGCAAGTAAAGCGGCACTTGCTGCAATGTTTGCTTCTATTCGTGAAGAAACTCGCCGCCAAAAAATTAAAATCACAAATCTTATACTTGGCGCTACTTATTCAGATGCTTGGGATGAAGAAACTCGTGCAGAGCTAGGTTCTCGCATGATTCAACCCAAAAGTGTTGCAATGATAATGGATAATCTTATTAATTATTATGAAAATAATGATCTTATGGTAGAAGAAATCGTCATTAGACCACAATTTGGGGATTTATAAATATATATTTATTGATTATGACAATAAAATCGAGTGCAATTACGTTAACAAAGTATAAATTAATTTACAATTTTAAATAATAAATATTTAATATTTTTCGCAGAAAACTTCAGAATAAAATTGTTTTTACAATACAATATTTTTTCATTCAAGAAAAAATATTATAATTCTGCTATTATTTCAAAATAGTTTATTAATTTAGTAAGTATTTTTTTTCTTAATTAAAAAGTTTTATATGAAAATCTATGTTGGTAATCTTTCATACAATGTGAAAGATGATGATCTCATGGAGATCTTTAAGGAATACGGTGAAATTTCGTCGGCAAAAGTAATTACTGACAAATTCACTGGAAGAAGTAGAGGTTTTGGCTTTGTTGAAATGCCAAATAACGCGGAAGCACAAAATGCTATAAAGGAATTAAACGATGCTGAACTCGATAACCGAAATATTAAGGTTAATGAAGCCCGCGAACCCGATCCTAATCGTAAAGGTTCAGGTGATTATCACAGGAGAAGAAATTAATTATCTGCGATAAAGGTCATCATAAAATTTTGTGTTGATTATTAGGCGAGGTTTTTCCCTCGCCATTTTTTTTGAAATTAAGATTAGGTTCAAAAAATGTTAATAATTTCTAAATTAATGTAAAGAATTAATATAAAAAAAATAGAATGGCAATCACCATTCTATTTTTTAAAGTACATCTTTATAAACTGAATATTATAACAACATCTAATTCTTTACAAATTTCGATAAATAAATGCAGTTATCAGCATTAATTCTAATGAAATATATGCCCTGAGCAAAATTACTTGTGTTAATATGTATCATTCCATCCTGGGTTAATTGATTGAGGTTAATCTCAAATACATTTTCACCTAATAAATTGCTTATAGTAAGTCTTGCTTTTGTATCAATTGGTTTAATAAATTTGATATATAAATTATCATTGATAGGATTAGGGCTTAGGCTGATGCCATCAGTAATGATTTGCTCTTTTACGGCACTTCCATCATTTGTTGTAAATGAGTAAATTTTTGACCAATCACCAATACCTGTTTCATTCCAAGCTTGAACCTTCCAATAATATGTTGTTAATGGTTCTAGAGTGTTTGCAGGGACTTGGAATAAGTTTGTATCAACATTTTTGGTAATCACTTTGCTTGTTGAGCTAAATTTATCATCTGTGGCAATACTTACAGTATAATGTTGAGCATATTGCACAGCATTCCATTGCAATGTCACATTTAACGGAATGTTTGTGGCACCGTTTTCGGGATATACTAATGTTGCCACAGAAGGCACAGGGTCGCTTGCTTTGGTTGTAAAGCTCCATATTGTTGAATATGGGCCTTGCTGTCCACTTACATACGCAGCGACTCGCCAATAATATCTGGTGTTATATTCAAGATCGCTTGCGTTAATTGCATAAGATGTATCCGTAATTTGCATATCATCTATAGTACTAAATCCTGAAAAATTGCTACTTTTTGAAACTTGTAAATGATATTTTTCCGCTCCAACTTTTGTATTCCATCTAAGAACAACATCACGTGGCACATCTGTTGAATTATCTGGTGGATAAACAAGCGTTGGTGGGTCAGGTAATGGTTCAGCTGTTGTAAATGTAAATGTTTGACTCCAATCGCTTGAACCATTTTCATTTATTGCTTTTACATGCCAATAGTATGTTGTCGCAGCGTCTAAATTCTTAACAATCATTCCATTTGCTGTTGTAATTGTATCTTTAACTTTCATTGTAAAATCAATATCCTTTGCCAATTGGAATTGGAATTTATTTGTGAATGATGGAATTGACCAAGAGAAATTTACTGTGGTGCTAACATTAGTTGCATTATTTTGTGGATAAGAAAGAACAGGTGCTTCGGGCTTTACACCATAGACGTTATTTGTAAGCCTGAACCAATATGTATAATCCTTATTCTGACCATTCACAACAACATTTTTAATTGTCACATTATATTTGACCTCATCTTGCAATCCTGATGCTTTCCAACGAAAATTGTTATGGACTGCTCCCCATCCCTCGAAATCCCAGATGTAGCTTCCAACTGAAATCGAATTGCCATTTTCATCTGTCATTTCGACGGTTGTATTATCATATTTTATATTTGTATTGCCAAAGCATTGATACATATCATAATAAGGCGAAAAAGATAAATACCAGCTTTTATCTACAAGATTGGGTGGATAATTGTGGTATGGATATGCAACGAATTCAAGAGGTTGATCACTAATATTACCATTTACGTTATCCATAAATTTCAATGCAGCTGCCATTGACCATCCCTTAGGTCCCTGTCCATCTACCCTTCCAAAAGAAATTGCCGTGACAAATGGATTTATTATTGCACGCCTATGACCGCATCTATCCTGAGCATTTTGCGACATATTATCAATCATCCATCCAACAACAGGAACTCGCGAATCAATTTGTGAGCCTTGTGATATCCCCCAATGTATATGTAAATTTGAATTCACTGAACCATTATAGCCTTCTTGAGAATAGCAACTCCAACTTGATGGTGGAGTATGGCTTAATTGCCCATTAGCTACCTGTATTAGAGCAGCTTTTTGTGCTTCTGCATCCCCACCATAATCATAAACAACGGGTTTAAGATTGTGCAAATATCGAATGAAATTTACATATTCGAGCACATATTCTTTTTCTGCGGTTGTCAAGGCTCCTTCTTTACAATTCGGGACATCAGGAACCGAAGCATAAATATCCTGCCATCCAAATAAATAATCGTAAGATTTTTCAGAGTAGGGAACTTGTGCAAAAATTAATGATGATTGCACTAAAAAAACTATTATAAATAGTAATCTTTTCATTTTTTCATTTTAATTTTATTAATAAACTTATTGCAAAATTAATAATTATTGAAGAATTAGAGGGAAATATAGTCTATTTCAAGATAGAAATGGTTACCAGTGGTTTCAATTATTCGCCTAAATTTGTAAAAAATGTTGCCTATATATTTTTGTTATTTAAAAAAAACTGCGTAACTTATCCAAAGATTTACTTAATTAATAGTATTTTATTTATACTTACAATATTTTTTTGCCTAATTATAAAAATATAATTCCCATCTGTAATTTTGCTTAAATCTATATCTATGGGCAATGAACTTGCGTCAAGTTCCATAGTTTCTATTTGTTCACCTAAAATATTATAGATTTCCAATGATATATCGCCTTTTTTATAATTTGAATTTAACCATACAATTCCGCGATTTGGATTTGGATACAAAACGGGTTCGGGGTCGCTTAAACTATCATAATTTGAAATGATATTGATTATAATATCGCAACGCGAAACTGCCGCATAATTTGCTGTATCTATTTCTGCAACAAGTGGGATATGTGCATAAATGCAATTGTTAAAATAAGTAATTGTATCGCGGTAAATTCCATAAAGCGGGAACTTTGCTCTAAAGCATACCTCAAGATTTACTGAATCATTTGCAGGCACAAGAATTGGAAATTGTGATTGCGGTATGGAAAAATCAATATTCTTTGCCATCGATAAGTCTTTTAGCTCGACATCCTTTGGTGAATTATTATGGATTTTAATATTTTCGCATTTGAACTCACCGAATTTTAATTTTCCAAAATCATAATACGGTTGTGGTGTAAATGACAGTGCTGCCAATGCAGAAATGATAGAATCTTGTAGGATTGTTTTATTTCCTGCGTTATCAATTAACTCAATTGTATAGTAACCATTTTTATCAATGTCAATCAAGCTAATATTTATAGTGACGCTATGAGCAGTTTTATTTAGAAATGAAATATTACAATTATCAGCTTTTATGATATTAATATCTTTTAATCCTGAATTGACAAATTGGTCATCTTTAACAGTAATAACTCGCCACATTCCGCAGGAATCAACCACACCCGTAATCGCAGGCGGAATTGTATCAGCCGGCGGTGGAGCTAAGGGAATGCCAAAAATAGCAATAAATGCATCAGCGGTACCATTTAATTGTTTTTGATATGCATTTTCAGTAATGGGGAGATTTGAACTTGATGATTGTCCACTAATTATAAGAAGGGAATCCTGCAAATATACAGAATGAGACATTTCTTCACCTCCACCACCAAAATAGGTAGCATAATAAGGCTGCTCATTATAATCCATAATACAAGTATAAGAATCATAGCTACCACCTTGATATTTTGATTGAAAGGCATCAGATGTAGTGAACATATTATTACTAGCACTTCTAAAATTTACCGCAATTCTTTGATTTTTTTCATCTAAAAATAAATCACCCAAGAATCTATCTGTTATTTGCATATTTGACTTATAGCTTTCTTGAGAATTTCCCCCCAAATAAGTTGACCATATCATTCCACCCGTTTTATCTAATTTAAAAATCAAAGCATCAAAATCTCCACCTAATGAATTTTGTATTGGAGAAACAAGATTAATATCCCGACTATTGGTAAAGCCTAAAC